>CAYNLR010000116.1:0-1535 GCA_964398135.1 Candidatus Woesearchaeota archaeon | reverse complement strand
CCTGCAATTGCTCCTCTTTTCACTCCCCATAAAACATATCTCATTGTAGGAGTTTTTCCGTTTTCTGTTAAAGTTCCGTCATAAAGTATTGATTCTCCGTCATAACTTGCAGCTATTGGAACAACATTTTCAGCTGTCTTAATAGGAATTAGGTCTGCTTTTGCATTTTTTCCAGAACCAAGAAATAGTGTTGTTGCAATAACTAATCCTGCAAGACCTTTTGATGCGCTGCTTTTTATTTTATCCCACAATTTTTTTCTTTTATTGCTATCATAATACAAATCTTTTGGGTTTGCCATGCTTAAATAAATAAAAAAGAGTATTTAAACTTTTCGGTTTTTAATTATGGAGTGGTTACAAAAAATTGCGGATTTGTTTTCAGTATTGACGCGTTTTTATTGACGAGAATGAAGATTGCGAAACAATTAAATTTAAAAATCCTGAATTCTAATTAAGTTTAAGTGAGTAGGGCAGCTAACTTTCGGAAACCCTCGTGGTTTCTGAGGAAGGTCCGCACATCCTTCAATATTTATTTATTGAAGTTCGCCGTTTGGCGAAAGTCATTGGCGAAAGCCAAGTGCCGCGAGGCACGGCTCTGCTACAGAGACGAGCGTACTAAGGTACGGGTGAAACGAGCATCCTGACTGATGCAACCGCTATCTTGCGCGGGCTTAGTTTAATGTTAGCACAAAAAGTTCGTCCTTCGGGAAACGATTTTTGACAGAATGTGGCCTATGTCCTACTCACTCCCTAATTTTCATAATTAATTTAGCAATCATAAAAATTGTCTTAAATCCTGATTATTCCACTTACCTTAATAACTTGTTTAGTTTCAATTGCTAATGTTTACATCGAGAATAAGCAAAACTTTTGATTAAAAATCTCTTCTCGTAATTCAAATCACAAACACAAGAATTATAAATTCCGATCATCTAATAGTGTTATGGAAAGCCCGTTGCAGCCAATTGAATCAAGAGAGGTTTCTGCAATTATCAAAAACAAAGAATCGGTAACAAAAAAAGGTGAGGTTTTCATTTATGAATTAGGAAAACAAATAGGAGCGCCGAGTTTTTATTTTATTTCTTTTGTCTGGGACGACGGCGCAATAAAAAAATCATGCAGCATTAAAAGATACTGGCAGACAAATATTGACGAGATAAAAAAAGATTTTGAAAAAATTTGCTCTGACTTAGAATCAGGATTAACATTCATAAATTACGAGGGTAATGGGATGTATAATTATCTGAATAGAGAAGCAAGAGACTTATTCTAAAAATTTAAAAACCAATATGATATTATATTTTATTGGGGATGTAGCTCAGTGGGAGAGCACATGACTGAAGCTCATGGCGTCGAGAGTTCGATTCTCTCCATCCCCATATTTCTAAATTAATTTGGAGGCGGGATATGGGAGGTTTATAAAAAATTAATAGAACTTCTATTTCATTACCTTACAGGCATTTGCCAATTCTCGGTTTTGATTTCAAAGAGAACAAAAAAATATTTTTATAAAATTGTTATCGCAAATTTATGAT
>CAYNLR010000115.1:0-1582 GCA_964398135.1 Candidatus Woesearchaeota archaeon | reverse complement strand
TATTTAAACAAAGTTCTTAAAAATTATTTTTCTGAGGCTGATATAGACTATGAAATTTTTTCTGAGAAATTATGTAAAATTATTGGTGCAAAAAGATTAAGAACCTATTTCTATCATTGTTTACCGATAATAAGGGAAGAAAATAAAGAAGATAAATTAAGACATGCTAAAATGCAAAAATTTATTCAAAAAATTAAAAGACTTCCGAGATTTGAAGTTAAGCTTGGGAAATTGCAGTTAATAGGCGATAAATTTAAACAAAAAATGATCGATGTATTAATGTCCTTAGATATTGTAGACATCTCTTTTGAAAAACATGTGGATTACATAATACTTGTTGCTGGGGATTCTGATTTTGTTCCTGCTATCAAAAAAGCAAAAGATTATGGGGTAGTAGTGCATTTATTCTACCACAAAAACTCTATTCATAACCAAATCCTTGATGAAGTAGACGAAGGACATGAAATAATAGAAGGATTAATTAAAGAGTGTAAAAAATAAAAACAAAGCACTTCTTTACCTATTTAACACCAAAAGACTTTGGTAAATTTTTTGAATATCTAAAGCAAGGAAAAATAGAAAAGTTCACTTCAGAAATTAACATCGCGTTAGAATGATTAATAAAACTCTCTTTAAAGTATGTTTTCTTAAAATTTCGGGAAGAATTTATAGCTCAGGAACAAAAAGTATTGATTCTTCCAACTACCATTCAGCAGAAAAGTTTAATTTATAAATCATCTTTTATGTTATCTTTTATGAAAATTGTGAAGGTTCCGCGAATAAATGCTCTTGGTTTAAAAGGGCCTGAAAAAGCTCCTGATTTTATTTTAAAAGAGTTGGAAGATTCTTATCTTGGTGAAGCGGAGATTGATGAAATTAAAATTGATAATCATGATGTTGAAGCTTCACACAATGCAATTTATGAAAAATCTAAGCAAGAACTTAAGGAAGGGAAAGTGGTTTTTGTCGGAGGTGACCACTCAATTTCTCCGCCTATTTTAAAAAGTTTTGGCGAGACTTACGGTTTTGAAAACAGCTTTTTGATTGTGTTTGATGCTCATGCAGACTGCATGGAGCCGATGAAGGAGCCAACGCATGAAGAAGTGATTAAAGCTGCTGTTGAATACGGATTTAAGCCAGAGAATATTATTTTGGTTGGAGTGAGGAAAATTGAACCAGAAGAGAAGAAATTTTTAACAGAAAATAAAATAAAGATTTTTTCAGAAGATTTTGATTTAGAAGCAGCCGCAGATTATATTACTGAAAAAGCAAAAGATAAAGAAACATATGTTTCGGTTGATGTCGATGTTTTCGAGCCGAGCATTGCTCCGGCCGTGCATTATCCGGAATTTTTGGGTTTGAGTTCTAAAGAATTCTTTTATTTATTCAGAAGAATTTTGCATTTACCAAATTTGAGAGCAATGGATATTGTTGAAGTCGTCCCGTCTATTGACGAGAAATATGATTTTAGAACAACAAAACTCGCGGCAAAAATTATACAAGAATTTTTAAATAGCCAAATCTGATTCAGCAAAATTCATTCTTCAAGTGAAAGTATCAAAAGACTTAGAAAATTTATGAA
>CAYNLR010000114.1:0-1625 GCA_964398135.1 Candidatus Woesearchaeota archaeon | reverse complement strand
CAATGCAAAATAACCAGGCACTAATAAAAGAAGCGATGTTGGATCTGGAACTACATTAAAATTTCTTGTAATAATTTCTCCCTTGCCGTTTTTATAAATAAGCTGGTGCTGGCCCACTTCTGATAGTGTGCCTGTCCAGTATCTTATCGAGCTTTTGCCAGCAGCAATATTTATTTCTTCCCATTCATGGCTTATATAAAAATTATTTGGACCAATAACCTCTCCGAAAAGAGTTGTTGTTGAATCTTCACCATCAACTTCAATCAATTTTGTTTTAAATTGATACTCTCCCAAAAAAATATTATTATAGTCGGAAACTTCTTTTCCTGTTAATTTATCATAAATTCTTGGCTGTGCCCAAACACCGCTACTCGGAAAACTAATTTTTGCTTTTGCAATTGCTGTACTGGCTACAATTCCAAGAATAACACCGGCAAGAGTTTTTTTGAAACTCATAAAAATTTTTTGTACAACCTATTTATAAATAATTGTTTTCATTCTAAAGTAATTGTTGATTTAAATGAATTAATGTATTTGAAACCTTAAATAAGCGAATAAGAATAAAAAACCTCGGTTTTTCAAGCTATCGTTAGTTTTATAAATATATATTTTATTAGAATAGCGAGACGGCCATAGCAATTTGGTAACACCTGTTCCCATTCCGAACACAGAAGTTAAGCTTATTGCGTTCATGCCGGTACTGTCTTTTGACGGGAAAGCATGAAGCCGTCTCACTTTTATTTTTTAGATTATTTTTTAGAAATCTCTGTATTTAACATCAAACTAATTAGAATTTCTTAAATTTATTAATCAATTCAAGAAGATCTGTTTGGCCGAGAAACATTGCTCTACAACAATATCTTTCCAAGCCTAGGTCATCTAAAACTTTTTTTGGATCCTCTCCAGCACTTGTCCTTTCTTTAAATTTTTTCCACAAATGCGCAATCGGTTTTCCACAACTAAAACATCTTATTGGAATTATCATAAATTAAATGCGAAATTTTGGTTTATAAGTTTGTCGTTTTTTATCAAGATTTTTAACTCTTTGAAGCACGGTTTCATTTTGAGGCAATTCTTTGTGTAGATACAAATTTTTATTGTTAGAACAGCGGTTATAATAGGCATAAATTTAGAATTCGAAGTAGGATTTAGACAACATTCACAACTTGCTTTCAGATGTTTTATACATTCAAAGTTAAATTGAAAAATTTTGGAGATGGGCCAGACTTGCCAGTTACTTAGGTTTAAGAGCCTAAATTTTTTCATAATAGTAAAACATTAGCTGCAATTAAAGCACGGATTTGTTTTCATACTTCTTAGGATGAAAATAACAATCCTATCAATAAATTAGTAGATTGCGTAATAACTTTTTTCTTAGATAATGGAAATTCTGTTTCTCGCACTTTGCAATAATCCTAACTGCTAACAATGATATTATTCCAAGAATTTTTCCTTGCTCATTATTTAAGCCGCAAAGACAAAATAAACAAACTTAAAAATTCTTTTTCTTTAAAAGATGTATTGAGGGGATGCCGGAGTGGTCAAACGGGACTGGCTCAAGAATCTCTGATAGAGGAACCAGTTGGCTTAGTGCCTGCGGGGGTTCGAATCCTCCTCCCCTCATC
>CAYNLR010000113.1:0-1672 GCA_964398135.1 Candidatus Woesearchaeota archaeon | reverse complement strand
TTCGCTTTTTTTTCTTTAATCGACACATAAGCAATATCCATTAGTTGAGAAACATAATTTTTCAACATTCCTATATCTTTATATTTTTCTTGAATTTGTTTTTCTCTTTCTGCATATTTTTCAAGAACTTCTGCTTCTTCTTCTTGAGTTAAAACAGCTTTGTTTTTTTCTCTTCTCAATTTATTCAAATCAGCACTTAAATCTTCTTCATATTTTCTCATCTCTTCCTCAGCTTCTTTTGAAAGTTTATCTAAGCCTGTGATTGTATCAGAAACAAATCTTTTAACCCCATACTTTTCTATTTCAAAACTCATATTACGAGCTGCTTCTTCTTGTATAACCTGCAAAAGATTCATTCTCCGAGGAATAAAATAATCTCTGAATTCTTCAGGAATGCTCTCAAGCTCTTTTTCAAGATATCCAACAGGATTTTCTTTTATTGCTCTTTCAATTTCCCTCGCTTTATTGGCTGCATCCACAACCTTTTTGTATTGGTCATTTGCTGCAAAATTAGTCGGCATATATGATAAAGCCAGTTGCTGTAATAACGATTCGTCTGCATCTTCTACAATTTTTTGAGAATTTGCAATTACATAATCATACATATCCTGAAATCCGCCTTCAACAATTGCTTTTCTTTCTATTTCAAGTCTCTCCCTCGATTTTTCTCTCGCTTTAGAGTCATTTACAATAGAAACATAATCTTCAAGACCTTTTCTTGTTTTAAAATCTATATTTTGTAATTTTTGGAGTGTTTCATAGAAATTGACAAATTCTTCGCTATTATAAGGAGTATCCTTGCCACCAAAATATTTTTTTTGTTCTGCCATATTTAAGGTTAATAAAAAGCACTTTATAAATATTTCGATTGTTATATCTGTTGAGAGGTAACAAAACAAAAAGTTTTTAAAAAGATAAACTCGTTAATTCATTATGGAAGAGAAAATTGAAGAAAGATGGACAGAAGATGATGAAGGAAGAGAGATTAAAGTGAGTATGAACATAGGAATATTGCCAGAGAATTATAAAAGAAAGTTAGAAATATTGAAAAACATCCTTGACGACGTCGCAAACAATTATAATTTTAAAATTAAAATTAAAGAGATGGGTTTTATATATAATCTTGCAGACAGAGAAGCTCAAATAGATGATTGGAGATATTTCCCTGTAGGATACAAGATAGTAGATGTTAGAAAGTGGTTTAAAAAATTTTTTAGATTTCTTTTTGGTTTTGATGAAGACTGCAAGACTATCGGCAGGACTATTTTAAGCGCTTTTTTTGATGTTGTAGATGCTGATACTCCTGTTTATGGCATTGGAAAAGAAAATGAAGAAGAGTACGTAAAAAATCTTGCTGAGAAAGCGGACAAATTAACAATTGATAGTTCTTCTTTGATTTGGGGCACGCAGGAAAATTCAGGACTGTTGAAAAAAATTTATGAAAAATTGAGAGAAAATAATTTTGATATAAAAATTATTAAGAGACGATTTTTATTCTATAAACGAAAAACTAACCGAAGTTTTGCAAAGCAAAATTGGAGTGAGAGGCAAGAGAGTTAAGCACCGCAGCGCAGTGATGAGCATGGAGGTTAAGGTTTTGTTCTCAATTGCTTCAAAAGTGTAGTTCTCTGATAAGAGAATTTTATTTGTTATGTGAGGTTTTAATTTCAAA
>CAYNLR010000112.1:0-1699 GCA_964398135.1 Candidatus Woesearchaeota archaeon | reverse complement strand
AAGAGTAATTTTGTTTATTTTTGCCGGATTTTTATTAAATATCTTTTTAATTAATTTTGTCTCGGCTGCCTTCCCAGAAAAATATTATGGCTCAAGGTCATTTAATTTTAGTTTTAACGGAACAATAGATGAAGGTCAAGGAAGTTGGAATTATTTATTTGATGAAAAAGGATGGCATGGCAATTCGTCTTGGGTAAAGATAAAATTGCCAAAACCAGGGATATACTGGAATAGATGTGGTTTTATTGAAAAAAGTGAAATAAATTGTACAAACAATATATGCACAGAAAAACATAATAGAACTTATTTAGGGATATGTCCTAAGAAAGATGTTTATAGTGTTGATACAATAGATTTGTCTTCATATCGCAATCCGTTTAAAGACTATCTCATCAGGTTTCACTTTGAATTTAACGAATATATTCCTATATGTAGGGAGATGTGCGAAAAAAGCGGGTTAAAGAATTGTCTCGAACCAAAACAAAATAAAAGAGAAAAGTGTGGTGAGGGAGAGTATAAAATAATTAATTCTGAGACAAAAGTTTCGTGTAAAAATATTATCAAAAATTTAATTTACGAAAACTTTACAAAAGCAATTCCATGCGGAGAACAAGAAATTTGCAGTGAAAAGTTACTTAACAACGGCAGCTCTATCGTTGAGTGCGAGGAATGCATACCGAAAGAATATGATCTCGGAAGTTATTATATGAAAGTCGATGGAGGTTATTTTGGGCGATTTAAAATTAAAATTAATTTTAGTATGGTCATCAGCAACATATCAACTGAAAATGGAAAAGTTAAAATTAAAGGAAGGGTTGAGGTAGATGATTTAGGTTATTGGGGATTAAAAATAATTAGAGATAACCAAAACTCTCTATATAATTATTTTGGGATTAAAAATGAAAAAGGCGAATTTCAAGATGTTGTAAAATTAGCCATTGCAAGACTGGTTAAAAAAAAGCCTAAGTTTTGGGAGGATACAGAAGGAAATATAACTATTTCTTCTGAATCAGTAGATAAAACAAATAAGCGCTGGATTATATTTTTTGAAGGAAAAATTAATCAGAAGAGAAGTGGGGAGACTTTTAATTATACTAAACAAAATGATTCTCTCGGAATTTTTAGAAGAGAGCAAATAAAGGAGTTTATAGATTTAACAAAAAAAATTTTACATAAGAGATTGGGAGTGGATGAGTTGATTAACTCTCCCAAAACTGAAAAAAAGAGAAATGATAAGGAGGGCTCTACTTTTTATAAAGGCAAAATCTATCTTCAAGAAGGAGGAAAAAAAGAAGAAAATTTGTGTTGGGTAAAGATATGGGACAATGGAAAAATTGAATATAAAAATGAGGATAAAAAGAAATATGTAGCATATACTCCGCCGACAATAGATTTAAACAAAATTCTGAAATGTGCGGAAAGATTTGATAAGATAAAAAGAGAAAAAACAAAAATATCAACAAAAACAAACTCGCAATCAGTTTGGATGTTAAGAGGCATCTTTTCATATCCGGGAATTGCCTATCGTTTTTCTCCGCACTATCAATTTAACAAAGAAGTAATTCTTGAATTTGACGAAAATAACTCGAACATTAATATTACTCCTCTTCACCTCGATGATTCTTTCCTTTCCTCTTGCAATTATACCATACTTAATTCTTCAATGAAAAAAATTAACAGAAATGGCGGAGAGATAAAT
>CAYNLR010000111.1:0-1702 GCA_964398135.1 Candidatus Woesearchaeota archaeon | reverse complement strand
GCTTCTTATGAAGTTTAATTATGGCCGAATTTAATAAAAAGAATTTAGATAACGGTTTGACAATTTTGCATGAAAAAAGGGACGTGCCTGTGACGACTGTTATGTTGGGAGTGAAGTATGGGGCAATTTATGAAGATGAAAAAGAAAAAGGGATAGCTCATTTCATTGAACATTTATGTTTCAAGGGAACTGAAAAAAGAACTGCAAAAGAAATTGCGTTTGAGCTTGAAAAAGTTGGAGGGATTTTGAATGCGTTTACTTCTGAAGAGCTTACTGCTTATCATGTTAAGCTTCCTTCAAAACATTTGGAGCTGGCGATGGACGTGATTTTTGACATTTTTTTCAATCCTATTTTTCCAGAAGAAGAGGTTAAAAAAGAGGCAAATGTTATTTGCGAGGAAATTAAAATGTATCATGACGATCCGCAAATGCACGCACTTGAAAAGATTAAAGAGAATTTGTATGAAAAACCTTTTGGAATGTTTATTGCAGGGACTGAAGAAAATGTAATGGCTATGACAAGAGAGCAATTACTCAAAAAACATAGAGAAGTTTATGTGCCTGCAAATTCTATTTTGGCTGTTGTAGGCAATAATGATTTTGATGAGGTTGTTAAGTTTGCTGAGAAATTTGTTGTTGATAGGATTGGAAAAAAATTAGAAATCCCGGAAATTAGGAAAAAAATTTTAAAAACAGAAGAGAGGAGAGACAATTTGCAACAGGCAAATGTTGTGATGGGCTTTCATTTTCCGAGTTCTTGTGATAAAGAGAGATATGCAGCAGAAGTTTTTTCCGCTATTTTAGGACACGGAATGTCTTCTAAATTATTTACAGAGGTAAGGGAAAAAAGGGGGTTGGTTTATGATATTAAGGCAGAGATAGATTCAGGAAAAAATTACGGTTATATGTTGATCTATGCAGGAACTAAAAAAACAAAGATCAGAGAAGTTATTGGTATTTGTTTTAATGAATTTAAAAATATGAAGAACCTCACACCAAAAGAACTGAAGGATGCGAAAGAAAAAGTAATCGGAAATTATGAAGTTAGGAATGAGAATAGCGACAATACAGCCTTACATTTAATTTTTGAAGAGTTATTCGGAGGAGCTGAAAATTATTATAAATATGCAGAAAATATTAATAAGGTTTCTTTAGAGGACATAAAAAATTTAGCAGAAAAAACAGATTATTCCAGTTTTATTTTAAGCCCATAACGGTTGGCAAAATTGATTCATTGCTGGACTAAGTGGTTTCGAGTGATTGTAAAATCAGTTTTTCAAAATCCTTATAAATCTGTGTAAATATTTATTATTAGATTAAAATGGGAAGTAAGAATGTTACTTTGAAGGTTGATGCTTCTCTTTATGAGAAGTTTAGAAAATATTGCAAGAAAAAAGGCCTGATTATTTCAAGACAGTTCGAGATTTTTATGGAAAATCAGTTGAAAAAATGGCAAGAAGGTGAAAATGAAAAAGCTAACAGATGAGCAAATTAACTTTGTTATTGAGAGATTGAAAGAAGGCAAGCCTCTGCCAGAAGAATTTAAATGGTTGCTTTTTGAAGGCAAGCAGGAAGCTGAATTGGGATATTTCGGAAAAGAAAGAGATATTGATATAATCACAGAAACAATGGCTGTTCCTTTGCAGAGGGTTAAGGGGTTTGGTGAGATAAAAGAAAATGAATGGCACAATATGATTATTTT
>CAYNLR010000110.1:0-1715 GCA_964398135.1 Candidatus Woesearchaeota archaeon | reverse complement strand
TTAATTTCAACATCGCAAGCAATCCAAAACCACTACGATTACGAAGCCTTTGGTTCTTTGTTTGATTATATTGCCAATATCCAACAACCTTTTAAATATGAAAATTTATTTTGGAATGATGAAATCAAAACGTATGAGTTTGGAAATTTATTATATGATTCCGCCAATGTATCATATTATAATCCCTTTATCTACGTTTATAATGACGAAATTTATAACCCTGAAATTGAAAGAGAATTGCAGAAAGCAAGAAGACGCTGGAGGCAGGAAGAAGCAGAAAGATTGAGACCGCCACGCTACTTGCCTGAACCTTATCCTCTAAAAATCGAGCCTGTAGAACCTCTTCCCCCATTCTCTCCTTTTAAGGTCAATAAATCGGTTTCTTCTAAAAAATATGTTGATTTTGGTAAAATTGTAGAAGAGCAAAACAAAATTAGGTTGCAAAAAGGAGGATTGCCACCTCGTAGTTTTAATGATCCTAAAAAAGGTGGTCTTGGCGTTGCACCTAAATATATTAAAAAAGGACATATAATGACAGCAATCACAAAAGATAGGAGAAGAGGAAGTTCTGAATCTCCAATCGAGCCTTGGCGTGACTTGACAATAGGAGAAGCAGGTTATATATATGGGGACATAGTTGATTTTAATGATTTGATAAAGCGAATGAAAGATGCTTATAAAAGAAGAGGCTGTATCGATACCTTAAACCTTGCAGGACATGGAGCCTCAGAATGTGGAATCGTACTGAAAAGAAAAGTAGGGAAAAAAAAGGGAGAATATATTAGTGAGGATATATCATTTAAGAATGCTCAGCAAATTAGCCGATATTTGTGTAACAATGCCATTGTGAATTTATGCTCGTGCGGCTCGATCACATCCGAACATGATGACCCGGCGAAGCACAGAGGTTTCGGTATCGCGCTTCAAACGTTGGCAGATCAGTTAGGTAAAGCCTCGAATAAACGAATAATCGTCTGCGGCTGTTGGGGAACTGTCGATCAAGCTTGCAACTGCATCCGCACCGCTGGCAGAAGTACTGATATGCTCTCAGCAAAATGGATATGTAAGGCAACCCGATAACAAAATTACTTCGAGGTGTTGGATGCAAATCTCAAAACAAACAAATAAAATAAAAATTTTATTGCTGATTCGTATTACAGTGATAGGAACATTTCTTCTCGACGATTTATCTTTCGTCATTTCGATTAAAATAGATGAGATTCTTTATCCTTTTGAGAAACAGGATATTTTCAATTTTTTTCCTACTTGTTTTTTTTCGTTAATTTTTTTCTTTACTGATTTAAGCCTTATGTTAATTTTGGCAAGTAGAAAAAAAATTGAATTAAGCAGAATATTATTAATAATTAGTAATCTTAGCCAAATTATACTAATTGGCATATTTATAATTAATTATATCAAAACAAGTATAAGGATTAAAGTTTATGGCTTTGAAGGAGAACAAATTGAATATGTTTTGCTAGCGGTTTTCTCTCTAATCATTATTATATTGTGTATTAAGTTCAAAAAAGTTAACAGCCACCAATCTGTTTTTTTGGCTCAACCCGTAATAAAATAATCAATAAAAAATATTTTAAATTTTTAAAAAAAATAGAAGAAATATGTCCAATACTTGTTAAAAGCAAAGTTGAACAAATTATTACAATAAGCAAAAACGAACTCGCTGGCAATTTATACGTTTAATGTATTAATACAAG
>CAYNLR010000109.1:0-1750 GCA_964398135.1 Candidatus Woesearchaeota archaeon | reverse complement strand
CACTAAGAAGGAGGTGTTAGAATCCGAATGAATTCATTTTACCAGAGGAAGCTAGATTCGCCCAACAGAATTACGTCAAAATCAATTTCTTTATTGTTTGAAAGGAGTTTACTATGGCTAGCAAAAAAAATTATGGAGATATTTATAGTATTCTTCAAAAAGGTTATAAGTCAATTCGTTTGGAAAATTTTATCAAGGCGAAACTAACGCCAATATGCCAAGACATCCAAGATAAAATGATTTTATTTGATTCTGCTGAAGATTTTTGGACTACTTGTACCGAAGAGGAAAGAAAGCATATCCTCAACTGTGGTTTTTGTTTTTTTATGTATGCTAATTTCCCAAAAACTGAAGATATTGAGAAAAAGCTAATGGAAATAGAAGAAGAGATAAAAGAAGAGATTGATGAGAGCATAAAATTAGAACCATACAGTGATATTTTTGAAGGGGAAAATATGCTTCCAACATGGCTTCCTAATAAATTGAAGCTGGAAGCACAGGTTGGTTTTATGGGGGCTATAAAAAAAGCTCACGAAGCAAAAATATTAGATTGGAAACGTATAGATGCTAAAAATAAAGATTTAGATGAAAATCTGATTGAAGAGGCGCGCTTTGTTTCTTCCAATGGCGGGGAATTGTTTTTTTAAATTATCACCAATGAATATGGAGATCCAGAAGTTATAATAGAGATTCACAATGTGAAACTCAGACCTGGCGAAGAGCTAGAATTGCAAAGTGCAGATGGCGTTATTTTTGGTAAATTAGAAGCATTCGGAGAATCAGGCGATTCTATGCAAGGAAGGTTTCCAGTTGATTGTTTCTCATACAGCCTAAAACTTGTAAAGGTTAAGAAATAATAAAAATGCGATGAGGGAAATGTTATGAGTTTAACTAAATCACTTCTTGATAACGTGTCTAAAGCTAGAAAAATAGCGTCAAAGTCGCCAATAGAGGCTATAAAAATTTTATTTAATCAAATCCTTCAGCAAATTTTTACTGAATTCTGCTCGATTCTTGAAGGATGGAATAGGCGAGTTATAGATAATGTAGAAAGTGAAATAAATACGCTTATTGATGAATTAGAAGCAAGTCTTGCGAAAGACCCTCCGTTAATTCAGTTGGGAATTGCTCTAATTCCTTTCAGATATAGAGGTCTTTTATTACGAGCTTTTGAAAATTCATTTATGGAAATCCCTGTCGATGAAAAAAAACTTCCCGAACATAAACGTTCAAGTTTCTTACTAAAAGAGCTGGCAAATAGCTCTCTAAATTTATTAGAATCCATCTCTATTTCTGAATTGCAAGAACAACTGAGAAAACATCCATTGATTTCTTTTTCATGTTTAGCTTGCATTCAAACCTGGAGTCAAGTTAATTCAGATGCAACACGAACAATTATTTCTTCTCTAGAAAATCTAGAAAGCATCCTTGCTAAAGGTAAAGATGTTTGGTTTGCTGCAAGAGCAGTTGAATTGTATATTGCAAATGTAGGCTTTGAAGAAGCATTATTAATAAAAGAAAACCGCGGTATAATATTTTTGGGCATATTCACGAAAGCTACGGTATTATGAAGGGAAATAAAACAGTCTTTATAAATGCGAGTATATGTGATTCGAATTGCAGGCCAACAAATCCACCTATAATTGTCGAAATATAACCTAATTTGCTTGTTTATGCCATTCAAAATAGTATTTAGGCTGTGTATGAAAAATCATTTAAGTATTTTAACAAGCGTCCGACTACTCCCATA
>CAYNLR010000108.1:0-1767 GCA_964398135.1 Candidatus Woesearchaeota archaeon | reverse complement strand
CCTCTCCAATCCTTACCATCACCAACGCCTCAACCACTGCAGATTATGATCCAACTCTTGCCTTTAGAAAAGGAACCAACACAAAATGGAAGCTGTATCTTGACGATTCTGATTCAGATAAATTCAAGATTGCCACAGGAACTGCGGATGTGGTGACGATTACAGAGGGCGGTTATGTAGGGATTGCTTCAAGCACTCCAAGTTATTTATTAAGTATGGAAGCATCAGGAGGCGGATACTATTCTACTGCTGACCATGACTGGCATATTGGTTCTACTCGGGCAATAAAACAGGATATTGCTTTAATTACTGAACAAGAAAGGGAGCAGTTATTAAATACTTTGAATGATTTAGAAATCAATAGGTTTAGATTTATTAGCGATGTGGAGCAATATGGAGACCAAGCGATATGGTATTACGGCATAATAGCTGACGATTCTCCAGAAATGTTAACCGGACACGGTAAAAACAGCTTGTCTTTAAGCGGAATGACTCAATTCTTAGTTTCTACTAGCCAAACGATGTTAAGAAAAATTCAAGAATTGGAAGAGAAAATAGCTGAAGACGGCTCTCTGGGAGGAGGTTCGTTTGAGGGAACGCTTGATATAGCCAGTTTAGGTTTAGTTGAAAAAGTAAAGCAGGTCTTAGAAGAGTTTGGATTGAAGATTGAGAACGGAATTGCCAAGATAAAAGA
Source organism: Candidatus Woesearchaeota archaeon (assembly GCA_964398135.1). Taxonomy (GTDB): domain Archaea; phylum Nanobdellota; class Nanobdellia; order Pacearchaeales; family GW2011-AR1; genus CAYNLR01. The sequence continues at coordinate 1,073 of CAYNLR010000108.1, read as the reverse complement.
ATTAGTAGTAGATAAGTTTTTTGCCAAAACCGCTGAAATCGGGACTGTTCGTATAGGAAAAATAGAAATGATTGACCAAGCAAGCGGTACAGACAAAGTTTGGTGCGTTTGGATAGAAAACGGGGAGTGGAAAAAAGAAGAAGGGGAGTGTGAAAACAACGCGGACTTGCGAGGGCCTGTTTATTCTGCGGATTCAAGCGGAAGTATTTCCGAGCTTGAAGCCAAAATAGAGCAATTGGAGGAGATAAAGAAGATGCTGGAGGAGATGGAGTAAAATCTCAAATCTCAAATCTCAAAAGTCAAAAATGCAAATTAAAAGTCAAAAAGAAAGAATAATTTTTAAGATTTGATTTGTATTTTTGAGATTTGAAATTTGATTTTTGAGATGTCCTTACATATCTCAAATCTCAAAAGTCAAAAATGCAAATTAAATTAAATTTTTAATTTTTATTTCTTAATTTTTATTCAATTTTTATTTCTTATTTCTTAATTTTTAAGTTCTTCTTATATCCAATTATATTCAAACAAAACAAACTTGATTAATTCCTTTCGTTTAAAAAATAAAAATTAAAAATTAAAAATTGATTAAAAATTAAAAATTAAAAATTAAAAAATGAAGTTTATTCCTCCCAAAAATTATATTATCCCGCTTTTAATTTTCATCGCGGTTTTTTTCGCCGCCGCGTTTTTGTCTTTTAATCGTTTTTTTCAAACCGTTGAATTCGACGCCGTTGTTCGCTCCGACGCCGGTGCTCCTTCCGACGCCGTTGTCCCCTCCGGCGTTGTTGTTCTCTCCGACGTTGGTGTTCGTTCCGGCGCCGGCGTTCAGCGCGGCGCTGTCCAGCCCGCTGAGTCAAAAACTTCTCTTCCCAAAGAAGTGCCTGGCGATCCGCCTGTTTCATTACTTTGGACAGACAACAATGAAGGAGAAAATCTGATTATCCAGTCAGACCGGCGCTATTACGACGGCTCAACTTTTTCCACGGTTTATTTTGCGATTACTAATTTAAGCGGAAAGGAGCAGGAAATAAAAGTGAAATTGCAAATACAGTTAAAATTTTAAAAGATACTTC
>CAYNLR010000107.1:0-1821 GCA_964398135.1 Candidatus Woesearchaeota archaeon | reverse complement strand
ATTTTACAGGCGATTTTGTTATAAACGAATTGCACAAAATTTTAATCAATTAATATCCCCCCAACTTGTATAAATTGATATTGGATGCAGCGATAACAAATAATATGATTAATAGTTCTCAATGTGAGGTAAGAAAGGGGTATAGTTATGTCGGAATATACTAAAAAATCTGTCCGGAAATCTACATTCTTAAAACACCTCGTATTGCTCTTAATAATCCAGATGGCACTTATATTAGGCGCATCCTGTAATCCGCAAGACAAACAAAGGAAATTCTCTATCTCTAAGCGAGAAATAAATTCCCAAACCGAATCAAAAATTGCTAATAAGGATTTAATTAAAATTCAAAAAATATTTGGAAGATTCCCCCTTAATTGGGGGCTTGAAAGACCAAAAGGGTATAAGGAGTTGGAGAAGTACCCAATTGAGAAAGTGTGTCATGCAGCAAAAAAATTTATAGTGGCAAATTCCGACTATAGAACTATTCTTGTATTGTATTATTTGTCAATTAAAACCCAATCGGCGAAATTCCTCGAATTTTTACCAATCGCATTGTCAAGCCAATCGGCTTTAGTGAGGGCAACAATTCTTATACTGGTTGATGAATTCATAATTAACAATCATATAACACTGAATGCTAAACAGAAAGAGATTATAAAACCATTTCTAAACGATGAGAATATTGTTGTTAGGATTTGTGCAGCTTTGAATTTAGTTAATACTGCCCCTTTTGAACAAGTTATAAAAATAGCGATAGAAGGATTTACATCTAATGAAGTTTTTCCTATCGGCGATCCCGCTTTCCCAATAGTAGGGGCGAGTTATCAAATATTGACCAGAATAAAACCTAAAGAAGCATTGATCAATTTTATCCGACAAAATGAATTTGAAGATATTAGGATAAAATATCATTTAATAGATGTTTATGCTTATTTAACTGGTAAATCTTCAGAGTTTATCTATCTTTATCCAGGGCGTCCTGAAAGGGAAGAAATGAAAATATTGGGGAAATATTTAAAACAACTCGAAAAAGATGGAAAATCTACCAATGACAAAAAATAAATTGAAAAATGGAGGGGGAAAATTACGATTAAAAGGTATCGTAAAAAGGAGGAAAAAATGAGGATATTATTATTGCTTCTTGTTTTATTTGCTTCTTTTGTTATCTTTTTGTTGAACTGCGACAGCAAAGATGAATTTAGTGCTTCCGTTGCGCTTAAAACCTTTCAAACTTCTGAACAAAAATCTGCACCAAAAGAAAAAAAAGAAGAAGATAAATCGCAAACTAAAGACTTAACTTCCAGAATAATTGTGAGAAATAACAAAAAATATTACAAGCTGAACTGGAATGCGCCTTTCAAAAAAGCAATCAGAAAAACTCGAGTAATCGTTTTTAATACTTTCGATGATTTGCATCCTTATGGGGGGCTTGCTTTTATCGAAGTAGATCTTGCAAAAGTTAGAGAGGTGGTTAGGAATATTTCTATAATTGATGAAATAGAAGTTGATGAAGAGGGCGGAATTGCGTTTGACGCTATAGATGGTTGGGGGGATTTTGAGATAATTTTTTATGATTCAAAAGGAAAACGATTAGCACATATGGAATGGTATTTCTATGATAATTTGCTTGATTGGTTCGATGGTGATGAATGGGGAGGATGTTGTGCCAATTTAACACCCGCAAGTTCAAAATTCCTCAAAGACTGGATTAAATCTCACGGCATAAAACCCCCGCCCAAACAGTAAACAATAACAAAAATATCTAATAATTTGTAGAGCCAACTTTGACAATTTCCCCGCGGCTGCGACGAAAGCTTATTC
>CAYNLR010000106.1:0-1866 GCA_964398135.1 Candidatus Woesearchaeota archaeon | reverse complement strand
CAGATTATAATCCAACAAGATGCAAGTCACGAGGCACAGGATAAAGTAATCAACGGAATTAGCTCTAATAGCTTGTTGAAAATCGGATGGGATGAAAAATATAAAGGAAGCTTAAAATCAATACCAGCAGCGTATCTTACCGGATTGATGCTTGCAAAAAAAATTGGAAAAACAGATAAAGAGTTTATTTTAGACATTGGAAGAGCAACTCACGTAAAAGGTGGAAGAATTTATGCTGCTGTTAAAGGGCTTGTAGACGGGGGTGTAAAAATTAGAGTTGATGAAAAAGTTTTTCCAACACCAGAAAGAATTGAAGGAGAACATTTAAAACCTGAATTAAAAGAAGTAATAAAGAAGGTAAAAGAAAAATTGAAATGATGGCTCAAAATATATCAAAAGAAAATGAAGAGAATGGATTAGTTAAAGCCGAGGGTTTAGAGATGGCAGAAAATAAAAATGAAATTAACGAAGAGAAAATAACAGAGGACGAAGAAAAAATTTTGAAAGAAAAAGATGAGGAAGAAAGAGCTGAAAAAGAAAAGAGAGAAAAATTAGCAGCATGGGTACCTAAAACAGAGCTTGGAAGAGCTGTCAAATCTGGCAAGATTAAAGATATTCAGGAAGTTTTTGATTCTGGAAAGAAAATTCTTGAACCAGAAATTGTTGATAGTCTGTTAAATTTAAAGACCGAATTATTGAATATCGGACAAGCAAAAGGAAAGTTTGGTGGGGGGAAGAGGAGGGTATGGAAACAAACTCAGAAAAAAACTCAAGAAGGAAATGTTGTTTCTTTCAGTGTTATGGCTGTTGTGGGAGATGAAGCAGGGCATGTCGGAATTGGAGTGGGCAAAGCAAAAGAAACTCTGCCGGCAAGAGAAAAAGCAATAAGAAAGGCTAAATTAAATATTCGAAAAGTTGAAAGAGGTTGTGGAAGCTATGATTGTTCTTGTAATGAACCCCATAGTATTCCGATGGCAACTCAAGGAAAATGCTCTTCTGTAGTTGTTAAATTAATGCCAGCTCCCCAAGGTACTGGATTGGTAACTAATGATGAATTAAAAAAAATATTAAGGCTTGCTGGAATTAAAGATATTTATAGCAAGACATTTGGCAATACAAGAACAACAATTAATATGGCCAAAGCGTGCATTAAAGCATTAGATAAATTAGGAGATATTAAAAAATGACAGAACAAAAAAATTCTCATTCTGAATCAAAACCTGCCAAGCAGATGATTGCAGCAATAAGGATTGCAGGGCAGGTAAAATTAAAGAAAGAAATAGCTGAGACATTATTCAGATTAAGAATGAGGAAAAAATTTGTTTGTGTTTTGATTGATAAAAACGATAAAGTGAGAATGGGGATGTTAAAAAAAGTTAAGCACTATGTTGCTTATGGAGTTGTTGATGAAGAAATGATTAAAGAATTGAATGAAAAAAGAGGGAAAGATAAAGAAAAAGGATTTTATAGATTACATCCACCAATCGGAGGTTTTAAAAAATCCACAAAATTAGCTTTCCCAAAAGGAATTCTCGGAGAACATAAAGATATCTCAAAATTACTCAGGAGGATGTTATAACATGAAGCTGAAAAAAAGGAAAAAAAAGAGCAGGATGCGGGGAACAAAAACTTGTGGCTGGGGCTCTCGAAAGAAACATAAGGGACACGGCAACAAGGGCGGAGCTGGAATGGCTGGTAGTGGAAAGAGGGCTGATCAAAAAAAACATAAGGCATTAAAATTAGCTAAAAAAAGCAAAGCAAAAGCATATTTTGGAAAAAGAGGGCTTACATCACAAAGAACTGCAAAGAAAAAAACCAAAGTGATAAACTTAGATGACATCCAAAGAAGATTTGACGAAGAAAAAA
>CAYNLR010000105.1:0-1878 GCA_964398135.1 Candidatus Woesearchaeota archaeon | reverse complement strand
CCCTGAAATTAAACTTCAGACTACTGTTTCTCAAAGGAATCCAGATGTTAGGAAATAAAAAAATCTCAAATCTCAATTCTCAAATCTCAAATCTGTATAATTTAATTAAGATTTTAATTTTGAGATGTAATTTTGAGATTTGAGTTTTGACTTTTAAGATGAAAAATAAAGGTATTTCTATTTATATTGCTTTAGTGATTATGGCTGTTTTGCTTAATATTGCTTTAGGAATATCTGCAATTTTATTTGGTCAAATCAAAATGACCAGAGAGATTGGATACTCGGTAATTGCTTTTTCTGCTGCAAATACCGGAATAGACAGAGCAATATATGAAGGGACTCCTCCTGGGAATACTATTGTTGGTTATTTAGATTTAAATGACAATGGAGTTCAGGATGAAGAAGATTCTTCTTATAGGGTAGATGTAATAAGCGCTGGAACCGCGAATTGTCCTTCTCCGCCGGCGGTTCATTCTTGTATTAAATCTGTAGGAGTTTTTAAAAAAACCAGAAGAGCGATAGAGGCTACAAGATAAGTTCAAAGTTCAAAGTTCAAAGTTAAAAGTTAAAAGTTGTTCCGATTTTATTAAGAATCCTTGGCAAAATCAGGACAATTAAAAGTTCAAAATTATTGAGTTTTTTTCATTTTGGTTTTTATTTTTTTTATTTTGGTTTTTATGACAAGACAAGAGGCGAAAAAGCGTATTGAAAAATTAAAAAAGGTGATTAATTATCACCGTTATTTATACCATGTCCTTGACAAACAGGAGATTTCCGACGCTGCACTTGATTCTCTTAAAAAAGAGCTTTTTGATTTAGAGCAAAAATATCCAGAATTTATTACTCCGGATTCTCCTACTCAAAGAATAGGAGGAAAACCATTAAAAAAATTTAAAAAATTTGTTCATCCTCATCCAATGCTTTCTTTTAATGATGCATTTTCTAAACAAGATATGTATGATTGGTTAGAGAGAATTAGTAGACTTTTGACTCCTGAAGAAAAAAGTAAGCTTGATTATTATTGCGAATTAAAGATTGATGGTTTAGCCATAGAGTTGGTTTATAAAAACGGAATTTTAGATGTTGGTTCAACTCGGGGAGATGGATTAATCGGTGAAGATGTAACTCAAAATTTAAAAACTATTGAAGCGATTCCATTGAGAATTGGACAAAATTCAACTCCGCCTGCTTTCTGTGTGGTAAGAGGAGAGGTTTTTATTTCAAAAAAAGAGTTTAAAAAATTAAATCAACAACAAATGAGAGCAGGATTGCCTCCTTATGCTAATCCTCGCAATATAGCTGCGGGTTCAATTCGCCAGTTGGATCCAAGGATTACTGCTTCTCGGCGTCTTGACTCTTTTGCTTATGATTTAATTACAGATTTAGGTCAAAAAACTCATGAAGAAATCCATCAAATTTTAAAGCGACTTGGATTCAAAACCAATACCCATAATAAATATTGTAAAAATTTAGAAGAAGTTTTTGAATTTCATAACTATTGGAAAAAACACCGCCAGAGTCTCCCTTATGAAATAGACGGAATTGTAGTAATAGTAAATTCAAATGAAATTTTTAAAAAATTAGGGGTAGTAGGCAAAGCTCCCAGAGGGGCGATTGCTTATAAATTTTCTTTAAAACAGGCGGTTACTATTGTTAAGGATATTAAAGTTCAGGTTGGAAGAACCGGCGCTTTAACTCCAGTTGCTTATTTAAAACCGGTTAAAGTCGGGGGAGTAACTATTTCCAGAGCCACCTTGCATAATGAGGACGAAATAAAACGTTTAGGGGTTAGGATAGGGGATACGGTAATTGTGGGCAGAGCAGGAGATGTTATTCCAGATATTGTCAAAGTTTTATCAGGGTTAAGAACTGGAAAGG
>CAYNLR010000104.1:0-1880 GCA_964398135.1 Candidatus Woesearchaeota archaeon | reverse complement strand
CTGTTGAAAAAGTTAAAGAAAAGAAAAAATTTGGGTTTTGGAAATGAATTAAAATTTGGTTAAACAGCACTCATTAAGCTTAAAAAAGAGGATTATATTTCTCGAAAGATTTTAAAAACAAATTATCCAATTTTTTTGAATGTGGAGTTTATTTAATAGAAAAGAACATCCATCAGAAGGGATTTTTGACTATTCTGATGAGGAAGCAGAGGAATTAAAACCATTGGTTTTTTCGAATAAAAAATCTCAGGCAGATGTTGTTAAGGAAGTTTTAGATGAAATTGAGAAGGGAAATAAAATAATTTTTATTAAGGGTGTTTGTGGCACGGGAAAATCTGCAATCGCCTTAAATCTTGCAAGACATTTTAAAAAAACATCAATCGTTGTTCCTCTTAAAAGTTTGCAAGAACAATATGAAATTGATTACACTAAAAAGAAATTTGTTCTGAAAAAAAATGGTGAGAAGCTAAAGATTGCCGTGATTAAAGGGAGGAATAATTTTGAATGTCCTTTTCTTGGAGGAACTGCAGATAATCCTGAACTTCCATGCACAATCGAGCTACGAGAAAAAAACATGAAAAAAATAAAAGAATATATTGAAAAGAACCCGTATGTTTCAAAATTTAATTTCTCGTCAGTTTTGGACGTAAGAAGAATATCTGTTGCTCCAGCATGTCCGTATTGGAGTCCTTTACTTCCGGCAGAGGTTCATCTTAAACCTCTCGAAAAAGCGAAAAAAATAAAATACGAATCCATCTGCGGCGAGGAATTTGCGTTATTCCAAAGGAAAAAAGGATGTGGGTATTATGACCAGTACGAAAATTATGCTGACGCTGATGTCTTAATTTTTAATTCAAAGAAATACATGATTGAGACTGCAATTGGAAGAAAACCGAAAACAGATTTGGATATTATCGACGAGTGTGATGAATTCCTTGACAATTTTGCTGAAGAAAAGAGAATAAATCTCAATCGTCTTGAGATGGCTTTGTCAAATTTGTTTCCAGAAAATCGTAAAGATAAAGAAGTGATCAAAGAAATGATTTCGTTGGTTAATCAAATTATTTCAAATCCTCCGACAGGCATTAATAAATTAGAAAAAACAGAGATGTTAAAATTGGTGAAGATGATTCTTGACAATCCTTATCTTGCCGAAGAAGACGAGACAAATTATTATAATAATGTTTTTGAAGCTGTTAAAAATTTTGAAAATTTAATTAATGATACTTATGTTAGTTTTGAGACTTCAGAGAACAATCAAAAAAGTTTGTTTGGTGATGCTAAAAAAGATAAGATAGTTTATGTCAGTTTAATCTCGATTAATCTGGCTCAGAGGTTTAAAGAAATTATCGACGCAAATAATGTTTTGGTTTTAATGAGCGGAACGCTGCATTCTAAAAAAGTATTAAGAGACATTTTCGGATTAAAGGATTTCAAAATTGTCGAAGCAGAGGTGAAGTTGCCGGGAACAATTATAAAATATAGAACTGGTTTAGAAAAAAATTATAGATACAAAAATTTTAAATTAGGTTTAGTGGATAGAAAGAGTTATTTAGAAGCATTGAATGTTTGTATTGCAAATGCCAAACCTCCTGTTTTAGTTCATGTAAATGCTTTTGAAGATTTGCCGTCAGAATTGGAAAAAGCAGAATTTAAACTTGATAATTTAATCTCTCGAGAAAAGTTAAAAGAAATGCAAAAAGAGGATAAGAATGAAGAAAATATCGAAAAGTTTAAGTGCGGGGAGATTGATGTGTTATTTACGACAAAATGTGCGCGTGGGGTAGATTTTCCCGGAGACAAATGCAATTCAATTGTTCTGACAAAATACCCTTATCCAAATACTGAAGGATTGTTCTGGAAAATTCTGAAGGAAAAGC
>CAYNLR010000103.1:0-1908 GCA_964398135.1 Candidatus Woesearchaeota archaeon | reverse complement strand
AATAAAGATTTAATTATCTCTAATGGGGAATTGATTTACCTCTTTATTATTAGATTTTCTCAGAAAAATTATTTAGTAAATTTTTTGTTTAATACAAATTTTTTGTCCTTTCCAATTACTCCAATATCAAAGTTGTTTTCATTGAAATTTTTTCCAAGAACCTCTTTAAAAATTTCAAGAGCAAGTTTAATGCCTTCTTTAATTGTTAGGTTCTCTTTATATTTTTCTTTTAATTTTTCTTTTAATTTCTCGTCATTTTCGCCGATTGCGGTTGCTTTGTATTGAAGATAATTTCCTATTACATCTGTAACATAAAGGCACGGTTTTTTATCAAATCCTCCAAACATTAACGAAACTCCGAATGGACGAGTGCCGCCGTATTGCGTGAATTGCTGTTTGATATCTGAAATATCTTTGACAATTGATTCTGTGGTTGCAGGCGTATCATAAGTTACTCTATGTTGCTGTGCTACTAACTGAGCTCTTTCGATTAAAACTCTTGCATCAGAGGCAATTCCTGCAGAAACGACCATAATGTGTTCATCAACTTCCTGAATTTTGGTTGCTGATTCTTCTACTACAAGCTTATCTCTACTCCTTCTATGAGAAACAATTATTACTCCGTCTTTACAAACCATTCCAATACTGCCACTCCCAAACCTTATAGTTTTTTCCGCATATTCAACTTGAAAAATATGGCCATCAGGAGAAAACATTGTGGCGGCCCTATCATATCCCATTAACTGTTGCTGCATACTTTCCATTTTAATTTAGATGAGATTTAGTTTTTAAGTTTTATTGTTGTAGTTATGTCGTTGTTAGCATAAGCCAAGCAGCAAACGTTGTTGTAGTGAAAAGAGAGCAGAAGAATTTTGGATATGGGTTTTGTTAATAGTCAATCAAAAAATTGTAGATTGTGATGAGCGGGGGCTTTTACAAATTTTCAAGCTTTGAATTTGAAATAAAAGATGAATTAGTGTGAAGTAAAGCAAAAATACAACAAAAAACTATCTAAGAAAAAGGCAGAAGTTAAGTAAACGTAAAATCGCAAATGGATTGGAAGAGTTTTTTATATATCAAATAAAAGAGTGGAAGAAGCAATGCCAAAATTTTGTTGAATAGGATGTGCCTTCAAGATTTATCCACCCCAAAATTTCTCCCAACAGAACTGCTGCAGACGAAATTAAATGAAATTTGGTTTGAGTGAAAAGAGAGGTTTAAAAGTAAAGAATTGCATGTATGAATATGAAACAGAAATTATACGAGAAAGGAATAGAAAAATATTCGTTAGCAAGTGCTATTAGCCAAAATTTGTTTTTTGTGATTTACTTTACAATTGCCTTCATCGGAATGTCTTTCTTACAAATTAACAACATTCCCATAGTCTCGGTCATTTACATCATTTTTATAGGCGTGATGTTAATTTTTGTTTTGAGGAAGCATTTATGCACGCATTGTTTTTATTATGGAAAGGTTTGCGGCACTGGATGGGGAAAATTAGCAGGGTGTTTATTCAAGAAAAATTCTGGCAATTACACATTGGGCGGAAAACTTGCTAAAATAACATGGATATCAGCTATGTTTCTTCCGCTTATTGTAATGATTATTGCTCTGATATTAAACTGGTTCTCTATAACCCTCACTATCTTGTTAGTTGTATTTATTATGATGAGTGTTGTAAACTTCTTTATTCATAAGAAATCATGTGTAAAATGCAAAATGAGATTTATATGTTCGGGAAGCACGGCAAAGCAATAATAAATTACTACAAACCTTAATCCTTAAACAACTTTCTTGCTTTGCTCGTTGTTCTTGGTTGCAACTTAATTTACTCACAAAAATTTTGCTAAGGAAGAGTTTAAGTTTGCTCTCAAAAATAGTTATAGCTGCAAGAATTATTTATTAGCA
>CAYNLR010000102.1:0-1927 GCA_964398135.1 Candidatus Woesearchaeota archaeon | reverse complement strand
TTCTATATCACTTTCTGGTTGAATTAAGATTACTTTGTTATTATTTTTGTCAACAGCAGCAAGCAACATTCCTTGCGATTCAATTCCATAAATTTTCTTTGGAGAGAGATTTGCCAATAGAATTATTTTCTTTGATTTAAGTTCTTCTTTTGTGTAATGTTGTTTTATTCCTGCGCAAATTGTTCTCTCACCTAACTCTCCGACATCAAGAGTTAGTTTGTATAACTTGTCTGCTCCTTCTATATCCTCAACTTCTTTTATCTCCGCAACTCTCAAATCAAGTTTTTCGAAGTCCTCATAATTAATTGTAGGTTTTTGTTCCATTCTTTGAAATAATTTTTTTAATTTATAAGCATTTCCAAAATTAACCACTACCTTCCGAAATTTTGCGGAACAAAATTTCTGATTTTTTAATTTTCTCTATTTTAAGCGGTTTTTCGATTTCATCAATTTCAATTTTAAATCCAAATTGTTTTGCAATTTTTTCGCTTGTTTCCGGCAAGAACGGCCAGAGCAAAATTCCTATGGCTTTTATGCTGTCTAACAATTCGTACAATACTTTTTTGTCTTTTGTTTCCCATGGCTTTTTGTTTTGAATGTACTCATTGCAAATATCTACGAAAGCAAATATCTCATTAAGAGCTTTATCTACTTCAAATTTTTCAAAATTCTGTTTAATTTTCTCAATATCAAGCTTCTTAACTAATTTGTTTTCGCATTTTTCCACGCCGTATTTTTCTGCGAGGGCTGTAACCCTCGAGACTAAATTCCCGAGTTTATTTGCAAGTTCGTTGTTGTGCCTTTCAATTAAAATTTCTTCAGAATAATCCGAGTCATCAAATACAGAGCATCTCATCAAAGAGAATCTTACAGAATCTACAGGATATTTTTCTAAAAGCTCTAACGGGTCTATTATGTTTCCTAAACTTTTACTTATTTTCTTCCCTCCTAAATTCAAATATCCGTGCACCAAAAGTTTTTTAGGAAGCTCGTAACCTGCTGATAGGAGAAGCGCTGGCCAGATTACAGAATGAAACCAATTTATCCCTTTCCCTATTACATGAACATCTGCCGGCCATTTTTCTTTTGCTCCTGAAATATAATTTATTAGCGCATCAACCCAAACATAAACCTTGAAATTTTTGTCATCAGGAAAGTCAATTCCCCATTTAGCTCCTTTTCGAGAGATGCACAAATCATTAAGCCCTTCTTTTAGTCGCGCGATTATTTCATTTTTTCTTGAATCAGGAACAATATAATTTTCAGCAAACTTAATCAATTCATCTCTGTACTTACTCAATTTAAAAAAATACGCTTCTTCTTTTCTATATTCTGGCTCGATGTTATGTTCAGGACATTTCCCGTCGATTAATTCTTTTTCTGTAATAAATGCCTCACAACCAGTACAATAATATCCTTCATATTCTCCCTTATATATGTCTCCATTTTTTATTATCTTCCTAAGAATTTCCTGAACAACTTTTGCATGTTCCGAAGCACTCGTTCTAATAAATTTATTATAAGAAATATTGAGCTTCTTGCACAATTCTAAAAAAAGTGCTGTATTCTTATCTATAAATTCTTTGATTGGGAGGCCTGCTTTTTCTGCTGCCTGAACATTTTTCTGCGCGTTTTCGTCAACCCCTGTCAAAAAGAAAACTTCTTCCTTATTTAATCTATGCCATCTTGCTATAACATCAGCCAACACTTTTTCAAATGCATGACCAATATGAGGCCTTGCGTTTACATAGTCTATTGCCGTGGTGATATAAAATTGTGCCATATGGAAAAAACAAAAGTAGAGTATAAAAATATAACTAAATTCGGTTTTTGAAAGTAATGTTGTATAAAGTCAAATTCAGTTGTTAATAACGAGTTTAGATTTTGTTCTGGCAATAAAAAATTAATTATTTCTTGCTTTTCTTAA
>CAYNLR010000101.1:0-1932 GCA_964398135.1 Candidatus Woesearchaeota archaeon | reverse complement strand
TTCTTCTAAAATTTGATTAATTCTATTATTCAACTCAATCTTCTCATCAAAAGCAAAAAGAATATCAGCGATGCGTTTTTGTTCATTGGGGTCTTCGGGAATTTCTATTTCAAAGTTCTCAAGTTGATTTTTTGTAATCGCTTCATAAGTTGTACCTCCTGCAATACTTTTCAAATCTGCTTTGGAATATCTCAGTAAAAAATAAAGAAAACTATTAAGCCCATTTTTCATTGATAAAGCGGCTATACCTCTTCCAATACAACATTTTTCTATCGTTATATTAACCTCACCTACGGGAGCTCTTACTGAAATTAAAATTTCTCCCACTTCAGCAATTTTTATAGGCCGTGAACAAAATACCGATTCTTTAGGATATTTCTCACCAAAATCAGTAACTCCCTGAAAAAATGGTAAACCTTTTCTCTCTGAGTTATAAAATCTTGAACTTGGTGATTGTCCCATTTTTATTTCCGCTACTTCCCCCAACTTCACCTTCCGCCATCCTTTGGGTAAGTTTTTATGATTTCGATTTTTCCTCATTAATTTTTTCTATATTAGGAGTATATGCTTTAAATAATCTTTTTAAATCTGAAACATCATCTAAACCCAAATCTTTTCTCATGGCTCTTAATATCTTATCAATGGCTTTTGTTTTCTCGTCTTCATTAGCATATGTAATGCTAACGGTTTCGAAAAAATCTTCAATTGATTTTATAACATCTTTTGGCGCAGAAACCATAATCTCGTTATAATATTTCTCAATAAATTTTTTCTGGCGTTTAATTATTTCCTCTTTACTTAAATTAGGATCGTTAAGAAAAGATCTCGCCATATCAATAAATTCACCGTATGCCTTTCTCTTAAATTCTTCTTTTAATTCTTCTTTTTTCTTTTTAACATCAAACCAATAATTAATAATCGCAACAATACTTCCACCTATTATTGCGGATATTAAAGGAATTAATAAGTTTTGATAAAAATTGAAATTATCCATTTGATTTTTGAATTTATTTTATCTTCCCCAATTTCACCTTCCGCCAATTTTTAGGTTACGATTTCGTCTTAATCATTTCATTGTTCGTTTTTTTCATTATTGGGCGTTCATTACATAACTCTTTCGCTCTTGGCATATTACATTCTCCCTGTCCACTGGAAATGAACTCTACAACTAAATCATAAACTCTAAGCAGTGGAACTATTTTTGAATAGATACGAAATATTGAGTAATATTTGTTACCATTCACTCCTTCATAGGTGATTAGAAAAACGCATGCAGACCGCGCGAGCTCATCATATTTACCTCGTTGAATATCCTCCCTTTTGAAAAGGCGCATCAAGAACCGCTCAAACCCAAGCACTGAATCATAAACTTCGACCCCTCCTTTTGGTGTTGCTACCCATAAATCGACTGTTTTTTCGTCTCCACCATTTTCTAAAATCGGATTTGGTTCATTAAAATGAGGATAATATGTATAACCATCCGCCTCAATCCCGAAGAACTTAATATTGTAGGCGGGACCCTTACCGACATTTCTTAATCGAAGTATACGTTCAACATTCTGCCCCTTATTAGACTCTCTTAAATATAAATTTAAAATTGGCTTTTCCTCTATTTCATTGCTCCTTTGAGCGGCTTTAGTATAAAACCAAACAATCACTGCTGTTCCGAGCAAAATTAGTCCGGTTATAATCTCACCGATTGTTATTTCGGTGAAATCGACATTGTTCAGGATCCTCCATTCACTGGTGCTGTTGTTCCCGTTAATCCACAGAATGATCCATACGACGGAGATTTCTATGATGATGCTTTAGAGATAGAGTCTCAATGGAAGAAAATTATTAAAACTGTAGCACTGGAATGCAAGGCAACACTTATTTTTGTAAATCGTGTAGGTTTTGAAGATGGCTTAGGTTTTTGGGGTGGAAGTTGTA
>CAYNLR010000100.1:0-1970 GCA_964398135.1 Candidatus Woesearchaeota archaeon | reverse complement strand
CGTTAAGAAGCATTTTACCCTTGACTAAAAATTAATTTCTGTTAAAATCCTTAATAGGATAAAAAGGAGGGAGGATGGAAAAAACTAGATGGGGATGGTTAATCTTAGTAATAGTAATTTTATTTCTTCTTCTTGGTTTTGTTTTAGTTGTTTTGCACTCTACAACTTCTTCCTTAATTTTTCTAAAAGAGAGGGTTGATATACTCGAGAGAAGGATTGACACATTATTGTTGAGATCAGAAGGGGTGAAAATTGAAGAAATTCAGAAAAAGGAAAAACAAGATACAGTAGCTACTTTATGGATTCCAGGGGGAATAAGTGAGTATTGGGCTAAAGTTTTTTTGGACAGACTAACAAAATTGAACAATGATACTTCGGTTAAATTAATTAGAATTTTCATTTTTTCTCAAGGTGGAAGAGTAGATGCTGCCCTGGCAATTGTTGATGCTATCACAAGTTCAAAAAAGAAAATTGTTACAATTGCTGTTGGAGAAGTATGTTCTGCAGCTGCTTTTATTCTCTCTTCCGGACATATTGTCTACGCAACACCCAATTCCTCGATTATGCTGCATCTTCCTTATTATATTCTTCAAGGAAGATACACTCTTGACGATTTAAAAAGCAGGATCGAAAACCTCGAGAAAAGTAAAAAACGTATCCTTGAACTGCTTTCTAAAAAAACTGGAAAACCTATCAAGCAGTTAGAAAAAGATTTAAGACAAGATAAATGGTTTACGGCGAAGGAAGCGATCGAATATGGAATTGTTGATTCGCTATGGAGAGAATCTATTGATTTTTCTTATTAATAGGTATCATCAGGCACCAATTGGTGCCTGATTTTATTTATAAAAAGGATAAAGAGGAAATTTTTTTGTTAATTTTTTAATAATTTTTTTTGCTTGCTTTTTTATTTTATTATTTTCTGGATTTAATAAGATTTTTGCAATAATTTCTCCGATTATTTTCATTTCTTTTTCTTTCATTCCTCGAGTAGTCAATGCTGGTGTTCCTAATCTAATACCTGAAGGTTGATAAGGTGGATTTGGGTCATAAGGAATTGTATTTCTGTTAACATAAATATTTGAATTTTCTAAGATTTCTTCTGCCTTTTTTCCATTTAAACCAATATTTCTTAAATCGAGCAAAATTAAGTGGTTATCTGTTCCGCCAGTGATTACTTTCAAGCCATATTCTTTTAATGTTTTTGCCAAAGTTTTTGCATTTATTATCACTTGTTTAATGTATCTTTTAAACGGTGCTTTTGAAGCTTCGTAAAGACAGACGGCTAAAGCGGCAATTTTGTTTTCATGTGGTCCGCCCTGAATTCCTGGAAAAACCATTTTATTAATTTTTCCCGCATATTTGTTTTTTGAAAAAATTATTGCTCCTCTTGGTCCTCGTAAAGTTTTATGGGTTGTGGTTGTTACAATATCACAATAAGGGAAGGGAGACTGATGGTAACCTGCAGCAATTAGTCCAGCAATATGAGCAATATCGGCTACCAAAATTGCTCCAACTTTTTTAGCAATTTTAGAGAAATTTAAAAAACTTATTTTTCTTGGGTAAGCAGTTGCTCCACAAATGATTATCTTTGGTTTTTCTTTTTTTGCTAATTCTTCAATCTCTTTGTAATTAAGTAAATTTGTTTTTTTGTCAACGCCGTATTGAACTGCTTTAAAAATTTTTCCTGAAAGATTTACTTTATGTCCATGAGTTAAATGTCCACCTTGCGATAAAGCCATTCCCATTATTTTGTCTTTCGGTTTTAATAAAGCAAAATAAACAGCTAAATTTGCTGGAGAGCCGGAATATGGCTGGACATTAACTTGCCAGTTTTTCCATTCACTTTTTGGAAGAAACAATTTTTTTGCTCTTTCGATTGCTAAGTTTTCGATTTTATCGATAAATTTATTTCCGCCGTAGTATCTTTTTTTTGGATATCCTTCAGCGTATTTATTTTGACAAGGGGA
>CAYNLR010000099.1:0-2003 GCA_964398135.1 Candidatus Woesearchaeota archaeon | reverse complement strand
TTATAGAATGGTCAGAAAAATTGCCTTGGAAACTTAAAAAATACTATCATGGAAAAATTGTGATGAATGTTCCTCCTGCAGAATGTCGTGGCACTCCGCTCAAGTGTGAATATCCTGGAAATCTTTCTGGTTATGATTATATTTCAATTATCATAGGGTGGGATTTTGACAGGAATGGCGATTACGAAACGCATAAGCTTAATGTTCAAGAAAAGATGAGGGTTGTTTTAGAAAAAGCAAATGAATATGGAAAGAAAGCTTTTATATTGCTTGCAGCAGATTTGAATGAAGAATTTGTTAAAGAGCAAATGGAAAAAGGTTTGAAGCCAGATGAGATAAGAGCTAAGATATTTGAAATAGATTTTGAAGAAGTAATGAAAAATTTAGATAAAATCGCCGGAGTTTTTCCGCATCCTGTCGCAGAGGGTTCGCTGATAAAAATTTATAGAACTCAATGGGGGAAGCATGTTACATCTCTTCTTTTTGATTATCAAGGTTCAGCGGTTGAAAGATTGATCAAGAAATATTTTGAAGAGAGTAAAAATATAACGAAAATAAATTAGTTAAGTAAAGAAGTATGGCTGACAAAACACAAATCTTTTTGTTCGATTTATTCAAAGCTTTTCATCATTTAAAATTATACAATTTCAACATATTGCAGATAAACGAAGCTTTACGTTAGCAAACTTTGGACGAAGGCAACTTGTTGCAGAAGTCGTTTATTCGCTGTTATATTCTTCGTAAGGGTCCGAGTGACAGCGCGAAAGTCGGCGTTGGCGAGCTTTTCATAATTTTATTTTCATCCCGTCGTATGCAAATTTTATGTTGTACTCTTTATATTTTTCTTCTAGTTTTTTTAGCTCATCATAAGTTTTATCATGACATTCGTCTATGTGGACAAAGATGATATTCTTGACCTCTAAATTTTTTGCAAATTCTAGAATTCTTTCGACAGGAACTTCCTCATTTCTCCATGGAACTCTATCACAAATCTTTTCTTTTGTCCACCAACTAAAATGGATTATTAAATAATCAGCGTTCTTTAAATCATCCCTCTCTTGAATTTCTTTTATTTCGCAAGGCATATAAATTATTTTCTTATCATTTTCCTGAATGAGATAATAAAAAGCTGTTGATGTTGGAAATTGAATCGCCCGTATTTTTATTTTTCCAAAACCGATTTCATCGCTATCTTTAAGTAGGTGTAGCTTCATTAACCCATTCTTTTGATAGAAATCGAATACAGATTTTCTAATTAGGAATTTATCAAGCAGGTCCAATTGATCTTTTGGAAAATAAACATCTATTGGCTTATTTTTTGGAGTGTCTGTTCTGCAATCCAAATTTATTTGTTCAATTATTCTTACACCTAGAGTGTGATCGGGATGCCAGTGAGTATAGAAAATAGCCCCCACTTTTTCTATATTGTTATTTATGAGCTGGATTCTGATTTCTTCCGACGTATCAATTAATACATTAGCTGGTTTAATAAATAAAGAAGGTCCTGTTCTGAAGAATTTACCCCTTTTCTCTTTTGCAATCTTACATCTATTACAATTACAACATGGTTTAGGAATTCCTTCTATTCCACCAGAACCTAAAATTATCAATTCCATAATCATAGGTTAATTGGGATCTTTAATAAACTTTTTCTTTTTTGGGAGCAGACGCCGATTGAATATAACGAAAAGCTAACCGAAGTTTTTTTGCGAAGCAAAATTTGGATGAGCCACCATAAGGAGCGAATCGGTTAGTGGGTGTAATGCGCCCCGAACGGAGCGACCGTAGGGAGCGGAGTGAGAGTGCAACGTAGTCAAGCACCGCAGCGAAGTGAGGAGCTGAGAAGTTGGGGTTTTGTTCTCCATTGCTTCAAAAGTGTAGTTCTCTAATAAGAGAATTTTATTTTCGTTATGTGAAGTTTTAATTTCACATTCATTTTAGCCGTATCATTACTTGTCTTATTTTTTGTTTGTTAAATGAAGCGAGGGATTAAGGCGATTGAG
>CAYNLR010000098.1:0-2121 GCA_964398135.1 Candidatus Woesearchaeota archaeon | reverse complement strand
CAACAGCTAAGGAAATTGAGGTTAGGATTGTTTGGTATAAACTATACTTAAAGATACTGACAAAAAATAACACAACAATAATCCCAATGATTATAAAGAAAATTTTCTTACTCAATTTTTCTATTTCAGTTTGGAATGGTGTCTTCTCTTCTTTCATTTCCTGAATTTTCTCGGCAATCTTCCCGATTTTTGTGTCCATCCCTGTTTTCAAAACTAATGCTTTGGCATTTCCAGAATTCACGAATGTTCCTTTGAAAACCTCATCACCCTTTTTCTTTTTTATTGAAGCCGACTCGCCTGTTAAAGTAGACTCGTCCATTTCTAAATTAAAAGTTTCAATGAGTTTTGCGTCTGCCGGAACAATGTCTCCTTCTTCAAGTAAAATTAAATCTCCTGGAACAATTTTTTTTATGTCTATCTCTATCTCTTTGCCGTCTCTGATGACTTTTGTTTTTGGAGTGGCTATTTCTTGCAAAGCCTCTATTGTTTTTTCTGCTTTGTAATCCTGAAAAAATCCAGACAACCCAGAAGCAAAAACTATGATTAAAATTAAAATAGTGTCAATTAAATTTGGTTTTTGGCCAGGCAGAAAACCAATTGCTAATGAGATTATGGCAGCAGCAATCAAAATCAAAATCAACGGAGAGGTAAATTGCGAGACAAAAATTTTAAATGGACTTATTTTTTCGACTCTTCTTATTTCGTTCTCGCCGTACTTCCCTAATCTTTTCTCTGCCTCTAAATTTGATAACCCTCTTTTTTGCTCC
Source organism: Candidatus Woesearchaeota archaeon (assembly GCA_964398135.1). Lineage (GTDB taxonomy): Archaea > Nanobdellota > Nanobdellia > Pacearchaeales > GW2011-AR1 > CAYNLR01. The sequence goes on along the minus strand of CAYNLR010000098.1, from coordinate 1,354 downwards.
ATTTATCCCAAACTTAACTAACATTAAAAGTTTTTATAACTTATGTTAGAAATTTGTTGAAAGTTTTAACCTTGCCGATCATTGCTTTATTTATGAATTCTATTTTTTACAACATTCCATTTAACCAATAAATTGGAAAATAAAACAGGGATAATAAATTTGAAAACTATGCTTGAAGCTACAATTACCGAATATAAATCAGAACCTATTAGGTTATTTTCGAATAAAATTTTTATTATTATAATTGAGGTGCTAAATCTTACCGAAAGCCCGATTCCTAATAGAATTGATTGTTTTGTTCCGAGCTCTTTTCTTCCGACAATCCAGCTTCCTAAAAGTTTTGCACTATTCGCAACTATCACAACTAAAATAACAAGTAAAGGAAATTCAATTAAATATTTCATATTTAATGACACACCCACCCACACAAAAAATATAGGAGCGAAAAAACCATAACACATTGTTCTTATGCTTTTCTTCACCTTCTCGATTCTTTCGTCAGGAATAAAAGTTTTCAATGCAATTCCTGAAAGAACAGCAGCAATAGGAGTAGCATCAGCTAACTCACCAATCCCCAAAAATAAAAATAATCCGAAGAGAATAAACAAAAACAAAGTTTCAATTGGCAAAAACCTGAACTCTGCTCCTTTTTTCTTTAACTTAACCAATCCTATTGTGAGAACAAATAAAATACCAAGCGAGATTAATATTAGAAAAATGTTCATATTTGACCGAAGAGAAGAGCCAATAACAATCGAAACAATGATTAGAAGAAACACTTCAATAACATCATCTAAGGTTCCTATTCCTATTATGCTCTGTCCTAACTTTGTATTTACTATTTTAAATTCATCTAAAATAGGAATTAAAATCGCTTCACCAACAGTAGCAAAAGACAAAGCAACAAGCAATGATATAAACCAAGAATAACCGAAAACAAAATGAATTAAGAGAGAGCCAAAAATAGCTTCCAGAGAAATGATGAAGAAAGTTGATTTAAAAATAAAATTTTTTGTTCTCTTCAATTGTTTTATATCTACCTCAAAACCAATGATGAAAAGCAGAAAATACATTCCTAAGTTTGCTAAGAATTCAAATGAAGGAGAAGAGGTTATTGATAAAAACGGATTATAAATAGCAAACAAACAACCGACGAGGAGGGCTGCAAAAATCCACGGCACTCTTATTTTTTCTATAAGTCTGCCGATTAAAAAAGTAAATAAAAATATAGTTGCTAAAAATAAAAATGCATTCATCATTTTTATTTAAAAATCCAAATTAGTATTTAAATATTGCTTATATCAAAAATTTTAAAAGCACATTTAATTTATTTAAAGTAAAAATGGTAAGTTTT
>CAYNLR010000097.1:0-2138 GCA_964398135.1 Candidatus Woesearchaeota archaeon | reverse complement strand
TATATCCAATTAAACCTTCATCCAATGCTCCGACAACTTTTCCTGTTCCGAACAACTGAACATCTTTTTTTATAAAAGATTTTTCACCGTCGTGAACTTTTATATCATACCTACCTTTTGGAGAAATTAATTTTAATCTTTTTTCCCCTCCGACTTTTATATCCTGAGCATAAGATTTAGTTACATTTCCGATAGTGATGTAGATTGTTCTTGTATAACGAACATTGCCGGTATTTTTAATAATCAAAGTGTCATTTTCAATAGAAAACTCAGCATCCATATCCTCATTAATCAAAAAACTTTTTTTTGTTGTCTCATTCCCATAAAATGCTTCTACATTCCAATAACCGCTCGGAAAATCATTGCTTATCAAAAGAGAATTTTCTTCATTAGACATAACAACCATGCTTATTTTTTTATTGTTAAGAATATCAGAAAATTGAACCTTAACCTCACGAGAAACAGGAATGCCATTCTCAAGCAACCTAACAATAAAAACCAAATTATCGCCGACAGAATACACATCTTTGTCTAATACAATATCCATTGAATATTTACCGCTTACGAACACACAACCAATAATAATGACAAAACAAAACATCCAAATTTTAATTTTCATAATTCATAAAAACAAATATTCTATTTAAATTTTTCCTGATGGCGAGAATTAAATTTATTGTCTTTAAGTATATAAAAATTTTTAATTTTCGATTATTTTATTTTTTTATGGCACGGTTTAGAGAAAAAACAGCAACAAGAGAACAGTTAAGTAGGGTCGAAAAAAGAGCTTCTCTCCCGCCACCACTGCAAGACCAAAATTTTCCGTATATAGGAACGATTAATAGACTACAATACCGTGATCAAATTCCATCGGTTTTTGATTATAGTCCGGAGATCAAAGGAAGAGACACATCAAGATATCAAACATTTAAAGGCAAGATTGGTGGAATAGAAGTAAAAATAATATCCCAAAAAAATCGTCCACCTAAAGCTAATAATCATTATATCTGCACGGAATCTGAAAAAGTTTTTAAAAAAGTGGAGAAAATAATTTTGGATAGAATAAATAAAAGTGAAAAGGAAGTTTAAAAATTTATGAAGCAAGCTATTGAGGGGATGGTTAATTATACTTTTTCTCTCACTATCATAATGCAGCTCAGATAAATTTAAAAATTTTCTTTTCATAATTGAATCATGAAAAAAGAGAGTTCGCTTATATTAATTTTATTTGTCTTCGCGATTATTTCATTTGCTTCTTTTGTCTCTTCATGCGAAGGAGCAACAACAACAAATCCAAACGGGACAAGATGCGAGGGAGATGGAATTTGTGTTTATTCACCAAATGGAAAGACCTATTGTAGTCATGATCAAAGCGTAAGAAGAACCTTCCTTTTAGGAAATACATATCATTTCTCTTTTTATTCATATTGTCCTGAATATTCGCTTTCTGGTTCTTACGGAGGATATCCTTTCAGAAAAATAGCGAAGTGTGTTTATACTAACCACTCATCAAACAAACTAACCCTTTCGACAGAATATTCAAGCTATGTATATAAAGAAAATAATAAAATAAAAAGCAAGTTTGTTGATGGCTGTGTTCAAGACGGGAGGCAGTGTTTCTCTTATGGAACTGAAGGATACTGTGATTCTGGAGAATGTTTTACTCCTTCAATTGCTTCTACTGTTTTTAAAGAAGAAGATGAGCGGGGAACAGCGGAAAAAGGGAACGAATGTTATAGTATCTCCCAAGGAAAGTCTCATTTAATAAAAGGAATAACAACCTTAAAGAATTTTGCAAATAACCCATCTGATTATACTGGACTGAAATGCACGAGATATAATGAAAAAAATTCTCCTGCAAGAAAGGAATCTTACGGAATGGGTTATGTCGAATTTGAATTCTATGATTCTTGTTCTGATATCCCAAAATATTTTTACGGAAGAGACCCGGTTAGGAACAAGATAACTTGCAATCTTAATTTATTAAAAGCAAACAAAGGGTTTAAAGCAGACGGTTTTTGCGGATTTAAAGATTTAAATTCTGCAAGAAACAAATCCAATCTCGTTTGTTCAGCAGTAGTATCTCAGTCAAATATCACTTTAACAGACAGCAAAAACAGAAAATATAAAGCATTTGT
>CAYNLR010000096.1:0-2171 GCA_964398135.1 Candidatus Woesearchaeota archaeon | reverse complement strand
TCTTCACCTTTAAACCAGATGCAATCATCACAGGCAACATCGGCCCAAAAGCTTTTCAAATATTTGAACAACTCGGAATTAAAATATACCAAGGACACGGAAAAATTAAAGATGTGGTGCAAGATTTTATAGAAGGAAAATTAGAAGAATTAACAGGAGCCACTGGCCCACAACATAAATGCTTCAAATAAACCAAGTTTAGATGAGACTAACGATTATATATGACAATAATGCAGAACAAAAACTTAAGCAAGACCTTGGATTTTCATGTTTTGCAAACAACAAAAAAATTTTATTTGACACAGGAGCTGATTCTAAAATCTTACTTCATAATATGAAACAACTAAACATAAATCCAAAAAACATCAAAACCATTATTCTTTCCCATAATCATTTTGATCATACCGGCGGCCTTTTAGGATTTTTAGAAAAAAATTCTAATGTTAAGGTTTATGTTCTAAAATCTTTTCCTTCTTCATTTAAAAAAGAAATAAAAACAAGAGGAGCTGAATTAATTGAAGTCAGCGGCCCTATAAAAATAACAAAAGGATTTTATTCGACTGGTGAATTAGGAACATTGATTAAAGAACAATCTTTAGTAATTGATTCAGATCAAGGCTTAGTTGTTATAACCGGCTGTGCTCATCCCGGCATTGTTCATATTGTTAAAAAAGTTAAAGAACAATTTAAGAAAAACATTTACCTTGTTCTCGGCGGCTTTCATCATCCTTCAATTGAAGTAGCAATGGAATTCAAAAAGCTGGGAGTAAAAAAAGTCGCGCCAAGTCATTGTACAGGAGAAAAAGCAATAAAAGCTTTTGAGAAAGAGTATCAAAAAGATTTTATAAAAACAGGGGCTGGGAAAATTATTGTGATAAAATGAAAATCGTTAAGGTTAAGGCAAAAAAAGCTTTCACTCCTACAAAAATTCCGGGAGCAGATTATGTCTTAAATCAATATATTGGTTGCGAGCATGCGTGTATGTATTGTTATGCAAGGTTTATGTGTAAATGGTATAATTACGGGGTGTGGGGGAATTGGGTTGTTGTTAAGGAAAATTTGCCAGAGCTTGTTAAAAAAGAGAAAGTGAAAGGAGAAGTTTATATGTCGAGTGTGAGTGACCCGTATCAACCAATTGAAGAAAAGCTAAAACTAACAAGGAATATCTTAAAGAACATGGACAAGAAAACAAGATTAGGAATTTTAACAAAATCAGATTTAGTTTTAAGAGATATCGATATTTTTAAAGAGTTTGAAGATATAGAAGTTGGTTTAACAATTAATGATTTTGATAAACTAAAAGAAATAGAACCTTTCTCTCCAAGTAATAAAAAAAGAATAAATGCATTAAAAAAACTTCATGAAAATGGAATTAAAACTTATGCTTTCATCTCGCCAATTATTCCAAATTTAATTGGGGTTGAAGAATTGATTAAGAAGACAAAAAAATTTGTAGATTTCTATTGGTTTGAGTTTTTGAATTTGAGAGCAAGTGGCAAGAAGTTTAGGGAATGGTTAAAACAAAATTATCCAGAAAGCTTCAACATAATTTATGACAAAACAAAATTTGAAAACTATGTAAGAAAAATTATGGATATGATAAAAAATAATAATATAGAGGTTAAAGGCATTTGTGTTCATTATCCAGAGCTTGTAATAAAAAAGTGAATAAATACCGCCAGAGAAAACAATAATTAAAAGACATAATCAACCTAAAATAAGCGAGAATAAAATTTTAAGTTAGGGTTAGGCGAAAGCAAAAATTATTATTAATTAGAAAATGAAAGGCGTTTATATTTTGTTAATTAAAATTAACAAAAAAATAGAAGAAAAAATAGGCTCTCTTGGCAAAATAAAATTTGATAGAGGAATTTATGCTTATGTAGGTTCTGCACAAAACAATTTAGAAAAAAGAATTCAAAGGCACAAAGCAAAAAATAAAAAATTGAGATGGCACATCGATTATTTACTTAATAACAAATCTGCCGAAATTTTTAAGGTGTTTTATAAAAAAGCGAGAAAACAAGAAGAATGCAAAATAGCAAAAAAACTAAGTAAAACTGAAAAAACAATTCCTAAGTTCGGTTGCTCTGATTGTAATTGCAAATCCCATTTGTTAAAAATTAAAAATATGAAAAATATTTTAAAATTCAAGATGAAGGAATTAGGAT
>CAYNLR010000095.1:0-2235 GCA_964398135.1 Candidatus Woesearchaeota archaeon | reverse complement strand
TAAAAATAAGAAAAAATTCTATGCCTTAACAGGAATTATGCCAACAGCAGACAAGGTTCATTTTGGAACAAAATCTGTTATTGACCAGATGGTTTATTTCCAGAAACACGGAGCAAAAACATATGTTTTAATAGCAGATTTAGAGGCTGCAGCAACTCGGGGAGTTGATTTGGAATTAGCAAGAAAAAGAGCTTTAGAAGTGCATATCCCTTGCTATATTGCTCTCGGCCTTGACCCAAAGAAAACCAATTTTTATTTTCAATCAGAAAAAAAAGCTGTTACTAATCTTGCTTTTGAACTTTCAAGCAAGGCAACCTTAAATGAGTACAGAGCAATTTATGGGAATGCAGAACCAGAAAAAATTATGAGTGCTGTTTTGCAGGTAGCAGATATTCTCCATCCACAATTAGAAGAACCAATGCCGGGAATTATTCCTGTCGGGATTGACCAGGATCCACACATAAGATTAACAAGAGACATTGCATCACGCGCAAAAAAATTCAAATTCATTCTTCCAAGTTCCATCAACCACAAATTTTTGCCGTCGCTGTCCGGAGATTTAAAAATGTCCAAGTCAGAAGGAAACTCGCTTTATCTTCTCGACAGTGAAGAAGAAATAAGGAAAAAAATTTTGAAAGCATTGACAGGCGGACAAAAAACATTAAAGGAACAAAGAGAAAAAGGCGGCAATCCAGATAAAGATATGATTTTTGAATTGTTCAGACATCATTTAATTGAAGATGATGATGAATTAAAAAAACGCGAAGAGGATTATCGCAACGGCAAGATTTTAGATTCTGAAAATAAAGAATATGCAATAAAATTAATGATTGATTTCATGAGAGATTTTAAAAAGAAATTTGAAAAAGCTAAAAAAGAAGTTGAAAATTTATCTTTTGAAGAGTGAAAATAAGCATAAGGATTAATTTCTAACCTGCTAAAAATTATGGTGTTTTATCGGCTAATTTCCTCATTTGTGCTACAAGTTCTCTTGCTCTGCTGCGTGTTTGTTTATACCATTTAGAGTTAACCATTTCATCTGCTGCAGTTTTATAATCATGATTAATCAACGCTCTCTTAAATTTCTTGAATGTGCTTAACCGAGTATATCCCATATTAAAAGCCATGTTGATAACTATGTTTTGAGCGGTTTTATCGAGTTTGTCAAAATTCTTTTCACCGATAAATTTTCTTGCATCTAATTTTGCTATCTTTAAATCTTCTTTAAATAAAAATTTTATTTGCTCTTCATTAAGAGGAATCTCTCCGTTGTATACTTTATCATAATCTAAACCTAATTTCGCAATTAACTGCCTCGCCCTTCTTTTTTCTAAATTACAACCTACTCCTATTGTCCTGTTTCCTTTTGCTTTTTCTCCTGGATATAATCTCTCTCCTGTTTTATCGTCATAAACCCATCTTCTTTTACCTTCGTGTCTTACAAGAGTTTCATATAAATATTTGTCATTTGAATCAAATAAATATTTGTCATTTGAATCTTGCTCGTTTGCAAAATTGTTTATTTTTTGCTCGATTGTTTTGTTCTTATTTATTTCGAGTTTTTTTTCAAGAGTTTTTTGCTTTTTTTCTACCCTAATTGTTTGTGGTTGATAAACTGGCAAGTAAGAAAGGGCTTTGTAAATTCCGACTGCAGATAATAATGAAGCAACCGAAATCCCGACATATAATTTAAATTTTCCCATTTTATTTTTATGAATTTAGTTTAGAATTTTTACCTAAAACCAAAGTTCCTTCTGACCTAACTTTTGATTGGCAGAATTTTTTTATTTCTGTAAAATTTTTTCTTTTTAACATATCTCTGAATTCTGCTGTTTGAATAATTTTCTCAAGCCCATCGGAATAAACCACGAGTGTTTGATTTGGTTTTAATTCAAGAGAACCTGTTTTTACATATGGCTCTATTTTTTCCCATTTTTCTCCTGTTAAAGCCCCATACGATGGTTTTTGTTGAGGGTTATTCCTTAAAACAGAACGAACAAGCCTTCTTGACTCTGAATTTCTCCAGTCATAACCTTTTTGCTTTATATATTCATTTATTTCTTCAGTTTCATTTTGGGTATGGAATATCATTGCATTTTCATCAAAAACAGCTATCCCGCAATCACCAATAAAACCATAACTCAAAATATTTTGCTTGTCTTGTTGTCTTATTGTTGTCGTTGCTGCAACACACGAAGGAAAATCATTAGCCAGATAATCAAAATCCTCATCAAT
>CAYNLR010000094.1:0-2338 GCA_964398135.1 Candidatus Woesearchaeota archaeon | reverse complement strand
GTTCCCGCCGAGATTTTTGAATTATTTGAAGTTTATAGCAAAAGTAAAAAAAGAATTTGAAAAACCTGAAAAGAAAACAAAAACAGAGAAGCAAATTACAGGGAAGGAAATGAAAGATGTTGATCAAGCGAGGAAATTTTCTGTTGAGATTGTTAACGCGTTAATTGAATATACTCAGCGAGCAGATTTTATGGCAATGAACAAAACCAAATTTTTAATTAAATCAAAAAACAAATCAGCAGAAATCTTCTTCTTAGGCAATGTTTTTGTAGTTGAGAAAGATAAAATTTTAAAATTGGAAAAAGATAAAATTGTTAGGTCAAATCAAGATGAGCTAAAAAATCAGCTTCTTGAACATAAAAATAAACCTCTTAAAATTGATTATTCTGCGTTGCAGACTCTTAAAAAACACTTTGGAGATTTTGAACTAATCTCTTAAATTTTTATTTTGAAGCAAGATTTGAAAGTATGGAGTAAGTTGTTAATGGATTTAATTCTTTTAGAAAAGTGATGAACAAAAGTTTTTGCTCTCACATTTATAATTTTGATAAGAAGGATAAGATTATTTATATTATGGGTTAAAGAGCAAAAATTTCCTTTAATTTTCTAATTGTTACGAATTTACTAAAAAATTGTGATTGAGTTTTATAATTAAAAAATTTGGGAATATATTTAAAAACATAAAATTCCATTAATTAGCATGGATGAATTTAATTTCTCAGAAATTGAAAAAAAGTGGCAAAAAGCTTGGGAGGAGAAAAAAATTTTTGAGGTTAAAGAAGACCCTAAAAAAAAGAAATTTTATGTTCTTGATATGTTCCCTTATCCATCAGGAGAAGGATTGCATATGGGACACGCGTTTGCTTTTAGTTTGGGTGATATCTTTGCACGATTTAAAAGAATGCAAGGTTTTAATGTTCTTTATCCGGTTGGATATGACAGTTTAGGATTGCCTGCTGAAAATGCTGCGATAAAAGTTGGGATTCATCCAAAAGATTATACATCAAAGGCAATTGAGAATTTTATGAAGCAGCAAAAAGCAATGGGATGGAGTTATGATTGGAGCAGGATGATTAAAACTTCTGACCCAGAATTTTATAAATGGGACCAATGGATTTTTTTGAAAATGCTGGAAAAAGGAATTGCTTATAGAAAAAAAGCACCAGTGAATTGGTGCCCTAAGTGCCAGACAGTTTTAGCAAATGAACAGGTTATTAACGGAAAATGTTGGAGACACCCAGATACGAGTGTTGAAATAAGACATCTTGAGCAATGGTTTTTGAAAATCACTGATTATGCTGATGAATTGTTGGAAGGTTTAGAGAAATTGGATTGGCCTGAAAATGCGAAAAAAAGACAGAGAAATTGGATCGGAAAAAGCTATGGAACTGAAATTTATTTTGAAATAAATAATGAAAAATGGCCGGTTTTCACTACCCGACCTGATACGATTTTTGGTGTTACATTTATGGTTATATCTGCTCAACATCCTCGTTTAATGGAATTAGTAACAGAAGAACAAAAGGAAGAAGTTGAAAAATTTTTGAAAAAATTGAGATCTGTTTCTGAAAAAGAACTTAAAGATATGGAAAAAGAAGGAGTTTTTACTGGCAGTTACGCGATTAACCCAATCAATAATGAAAAAGTTCCTGTTTATGCCGGTAATTTTGTTGTTGCTGATTATGGTTGCGGTATGGTGATGGCTGTTCCTGCCCATGACCAAAGAGATTTTGAATTTGCTAAAAAATATGGCATTAAGATTAAGCAAGTTATTTCAGGCGAGGTTACAGAAGAAAGAGCATATACTGGTGAAGGAAAACTAATTAATTCAGGAGAATTTACTGGCATGGATAGTAAAAAAGCGAGAGAAGAAATCACGAAATATCTTGAAAAGAAAAAACTTGGAAGAAAAGCTGTTAACTTTAAATTAAAAGAGTGGTTAATTTCTCGACAGAGATATTGGGGAACTCCAATTCCTGTTATTTATTGTGATAATTGCGGAATTGTTCCTGTTCCTGAAGAAGATTTGCCTGTTGTGCTTCCTGAAAAAGTTAAATTTGGCGAGGGAAATCCTTTAGAAGGAGCAGAGAGCTGGATAAAAGTGAAATGTCCAAAATGTGGCAAACCTGCAAGAAGGGAAACAGACACAATGGACACTTTTGTTAATTCTTCGTGGTATTATCTTAGGTATTGCGACCCTAAAAACAATAAAGAAATTTTTGATAAAGAAAAAGTAAATTATTGGTTGCCTGTTGACCAATACATTGGCGGGCCTGAACATATCACAATGCACTTAATTTACATCAGATTCTATACCAAATTTTTAAGAGATATTGGG
>CAYNLR010000093.1:0-2340 GCA_964398135.1 Candidatus Woesearchaeota archaeon | reverse complement strand
GAATAAAAAATAAAAAACCCGGCGAGAATCCATATCACTTAGTCCTTTTGGCAAAAAATACTCAGGGTTATAAAAATTTAATTAAATTAACAACTATTGCTCATTTGGAGGGTTTTTATTATAAACCAAGAATTGATAAAGAAATTCTGAAAAAATATTCAAAAGGTCTAATCGCTTTAACAGCTTGTCTACAAGGAGAAATTCCAAGGTTAATCTTATCTAAGCAAATAGAAAAGGCAAAAAAAGCTATTCTAGAGTATCAAGAAATTTTTGGTAAAGGAAATTTTTATTTAGAAGTTCAAGATCATCCAGGAATAAAAGAACAAATATTTGTTAATAAAAAACTTTTTGAATTAAGCAAAAGGCTCAATGTTCCGGTTGTCGCCACAAATGATGTGCATTACTTACGGCCAGAAGACGCAGAAATCCAAGATATCTTGCTTTGCCTTCAAACAAAAAAGAAAAAAGCAGATAAAGATAGACTTTGTATGCTTGATGACGATTTCTCTTTTCGAACAAAAGAGCAAATGAAAAAGTCTTTCGCAAAATATCCTGAAGCTATCGAAAATACTTTAAAAATTGCCAAAAGGTGTAATGTTGAAATAGAACTTGGAAAGATTAAGTTACCTTATTTCCCAATTACTAAAGGAAAAACACCTGATGAGTATCTAAGAGAACTCTGTTATAAAAAAATTAGCGAAAGATATCCGCGAAAGACCAAGAAGATAGTTGACCGGCTTGAATATGAACTATCAATTATAAAAAAAACGGGGTTTGCTTCCTATTTTCTTATTGTTCAAGATCTTGTTAACTGGGCAAAGAAAAATGGAATCGTCGTTGGGCCTGGAAGAGGGTCGGCAGCTGGTTCAATAGTTTCTTATATTTTAAATATTACAAACGTTGATCCTTTAAAATACAATCTAGTTTTTGAAAGATTCTTGAATCCGGAAAGAATTTCTATGCCTGATATCGATCTTGATTTCGCTGATGTAAGAAGAGATGAAGTTATTCGGTATGCTGAAGAAAAATATGGACGAGATCATGTTGCTCAGATAATAACTTTTGGAACAATAGCTGCCCGAGCAGGAGTCAGAGATGTTGGTCGGGTATTAGGTTATCCTTATAATTTCTGCGATAAATTAGCAAAATTAATTCCTTTCAATTATAGTCTCTCTCAAGCATTGGAAACTTCCCAAGAACTAAGGACGATTTATGAAAAAAACAAAGATGTCAAAACTATTATTGATAGAGCAAAAAAATTAGAAGGGGTTGTTCGTCATGTCTCAAGACACGCTTGTGGAGTAGTCATTGCTCCTGAACCATTAACTTGTTATGTTCCTTTACAATATGATACATCTGGAAAAGAAAAAGCAATTATTACCCAATACGAAATGCACTCAATAGAAGATCTAGGACTTTTAAAAATGGATTTTCTGGGATTAAAAAATCTTACCTTAATTGAAGAAGCAATAAAAATAATTAAAAGAACGCAAAAAAAAGAGATAGATATAAACAAAATACCTTTAGACGATAAAAAAACATTTGATTTAATCCAAAATGGTGAAACAACAGGCGTATTCCAATTAGAAAGTGAGGGAATGAAACATTATCTAAAACAATTAAAACCAACAAATATTGAAGATATTATTGCTATGGTTGCTTTACATCGTCCAGGACCAATGCATCTTATTCCTGAATATATTGCTGGCAAACATGGAAAGAAAAGAATTGTTTATCTTCATCCAAAATTAAAACCGATTTTAGAAAAAACATATGGTGTTGCGGTTTATCAGGAACAATTGTTGGAAATTGTTAAAAAATTAGCTGGTTTTACGCTTGCCGAAGCCGATGTCTTAAGAAAAGCTGTTGGAAAAAAAATTAGTGGATTACTTGCTGCCCAACATAAAAAATTTATTAAAGGATGTAAAAAAAATAAAATTCCTGAAGAGGTTGCCGAAAAAGTTTGGGCATTTATTGAACCATTTGCTGGTTATGGTTTTAACAAATCTCACGCCACTTGTTATGCTACTATTGCTTATCAAACCGCCTATCTTAAAGCAAATTATCCAGTCGAATTTATGGCTGCTCTTTTAACCTCAGATCAAAATGATCTTGAAAGAATAGCTATTGAAATTGAAGAATGTCGAAAAATGAAGATTGAAGTACTTCCCCCAGATATAAATGAAAGCTTTGAAAATTTCACTGTTGTCGAAAATACTCGAAAAATTAGATTTGGATTGTTAGGGATAAAAAATATTGGCCGACCAATTGTTAAAGCAATTATTAAAGAAAGAAAAGAAAATGGTGCTTACCAAAGCATGGAAGATTTTCTCCGAAGAG
>CAYNLR010000092.1:0-2364 GCA_964398135.1 Candidatus Woesearchaeota archaeon | reverse complement strand
CCTCGCATTTTTCTGGATGGCGTGTATTGTGTTCGTAATTTTTGCAAAACAAATAAAAATAAAAATCCTAACGATTTTCTTAAATATTCTATTCGGAATCCTCCTCGGATTTTTATTTACAAAATTATCCACTATTTCATTAATCCTATTGATTGCAATTGCAATATTTTTAATTTATACTTATATAAAAAACTCTATTCCGAGTTTTGCGGTAATGCTTTCGGCATTTGCAGACATAGTAATGACCCTCGCATTAGTTGATTTTATTGGAATGAAAATTTCAACAGCAGGAATAGTAGCATTTTTAATGTTAATTGGTTATTCTGTTGACACAGATATCTTATTAACTACAAGAATGTTAAAAAGAAAAAGAGAGCCAAATCAGGAATTGTGGGGGGCGTTTAAAACAGGAACTACGATGACCCTAACCTCAATAGTTGCAATCGCAACAGCGCTGATTATTGTTTATCCTTTTCACTCGGTTTTAAATCAAATTTTCACAATTTTATTAATTGGACTTGGATTTGATTTAATTAACACATGGATATCTAATGCGTCAATGATTAAATGGTATGTTGAAAGAAAATGAAAATAACATTTAAAGTTTGGATATTGATTGTATGTGTTTTATTTTCCATACTCGCAATTTTTTCAATGCCACCAACATTTATGCAGAAGGGAGTTTTAGTAAAATCAGTAGAGCGTAACTCTTCGATTTTTGAGAACGGATTAAGAAGCGGAGATATAATTGTTGAAATTAACAATCAAAAAATTAACAATATGCAAGATTATTCACGAGCAATGCAGGATTTTTTAGTTCAGGCAGGGGAAGGAAAAGCAAAACTTCAAATAAAAACCAAGAACAAAGAAATAATAGGTTTATTTTCAAAAAATGTTACAGACCAAATAATTGTTAGTGAAATTCCGAAGACGAGAATAAAAACAGGGTTGGATTTACAAGGAGGGGCGCGCGCATTAGTAGCAACAGACGAGCCGATAACAGATTCTCAGTTGGATGATTTAATTGATATAGCAAGGCAACGATTTAATGTTTACGGATTAACAGATGTGCAATTAAGAAAAGTTTCTGATTTATCTGGAAATAAATTTATGTTGGTTGAAATTGCCGGCTCATCACCAGCCGATTTAGAAAATCTAATTTCACAGCAAGGAAAGTTTGAAGCAAAAATCGGAAACGAGACTGTTTTTGTTGGCGGAAGAAAGGACATTACTTATGTTGGAAGGACAGGACACGATGCAGGCATTACAGATTGCTTTAAAACCCAAAGCGGGGAGGTGTGTAGGTTTAGATTTGTTGTTAGTTTAAGTGAAGAAGCAGCAAAAAGACACGCGAACATAACCTCAAAACTTGGAATAAATCTATCCACAGGAGGCCAGTATCTCGACAAAACACTCGACCTTTATCTCGACGGAAAATTAATAGATTCGCTAAATATAGGTGCAGATTTAAAAGGAAAAGTTGCGACACAGGTTCAAGTATCCGGTTCTGGTTTAGGATTAACTCGTAAAGAAGCTTTTGAAAACGCTAAATTACAAATGAAAAAACTTCAAACAATCTTAATTACAGGTTCTTTACCATTTAAACTTAAAATCAAGAAAATTGACAGAATATCCCCAAGGCTTGGAAAAGATTTCACAAAACATATTTTATTTGCAGCGATTTTTGCAGTAATTGCTGTTTCACTTTTAATTTTCATAAGATATAGGAATCTTAAAATATCAATTGCTTTAATTTCGGTTTCATTTTCAGAGGTAATAATTATTCTTGGAATTGCCGCTTTAATTAAATGGAATCTTGATTTGCCGTCAATTGCAGGAATTATCGCAACAATAGGAACAGGAATCGATAGCCAATTAATTATTTTAGACGAAACAAGGTTGAGAGAAGAATCAATAAAACAGAGAATCAAAAAAGCACTTTTTATAATTGTTACAGCTTTTGCAACAACTTTTGTTGCTTTAATTCCTTTAACAGGAGCATTAAGTTTTATGGGAATTGGAGCTGCTTCTGCTGGCTTATTAAAGGGATTTGCAGTAACAACATTAATTGGTATTAGCGTCGGTGTTTTGATTTCAAGACCAGCGTTTGCAGAAATTGCGAAAGGATTGGTTGAAGAGTAAAATCAAAAATAAATTTAATCTTCGAAGAATTATTTAAATATGAAAGATTGTAATTTTTTTATAGCTTCCTTTTGTAATTTTTTATTTAAATTTTTCTCCATTTCTTTAATTTTTTTTAAAGAGGCTTTAAGTTCGGGATGTTTAGCAATAATAAAGGAACAACAATCAGGATAAGGAAGAATTGACAACTCATAAATTCCGAGTTTCTTTGATTCTTCAATT
>CAYNLR010000091.1:0-2390 GCA_964398135.1 Candidatus Woesearchaeota archaeon | reverse complement strand
CTGAGATATTTCGCTACTCCCATAGTTTGATTAAAAAAAGAGCATTTTTAAATCTACCCATTATAAAACCCCACAACTTTTTATTAAAATTTCGCTTCTCAAAATTTATTTTATTTAAGTGAAGCGTCTAAAAATATCAAATAAATAGACTGAATTTTCAAACTTATCAAAATTTTGGCTTTTCGATACAGCCTATATTTTTATGGAAATGTAAAGTTTGACAATTTCAACTAAAAATAAATAAAAATGAGCCCGCTGGGATTTGAACCCAGGACCTCTGCCTATCTAAAAAAATTTTATCAGAGCAGCGCGCTACCTGACTGCGCCACAGGCTCCCACACTACTAAAAAAGACAAATTTATAAAATTAATCTTTTAGCTCAATGAATAGTTTTTCGTTTTTTAAATACCAATTAATTATTTCAACTTTTAATGGTATTACTTTATAATAGCATTTATCTTTTGAGTATGCTTTTATTTCAAATCCATCCTCTACTTTTGTTATAACTATGTCTTTTTTTGATTTAACCCCCGGCACCTCCACCTCATAAATAACCCTATCGGCCAACCTTCTAACAGATGAAGTTGCTTCAACTCTTTCTAATTTTCTCCTTCTTTCCAATTCTTTTTTAGAAATTTTAGTGCCTTCTTCAAACATATTGTCTTTTGGAGTAACTTTTCTTATTTTTGGTTCTCCTGTTGAAATTGAAACAGTAAAACCTTTTGGCATTTGAGAATCCCAATTCTCGGCTATTTGTTTTTCAAGCTGTTTTATTAAAGAATTCATAATTTTGTTAAGTCCTGGTGGAAGACCAAATTCTCGCTTTAATTGACTTTCAAAATCAATATCATCGCTCTTTCCGAGCATCCCGAAATCTTCTTCTTCCTTATGCTTCTTTAAACTAATCCCACACCACGGACAAAAGTTAAATTTCTTGTCAATCTCCTTGCCGCACCCAGGACACTTTTTTTTGAACATAATAAAATCAATTAATCTTTGTTTTTAAATGTAATGTTTTATATCTTTTTTTCGGTGGTTTAAGTGGTGAATTTCATGAATAATTCCTCTAACTGGTTGGAATCCTCTGACAATAAATTGCGATGAGAATTTCTTAACATGTTTAACTTCTTGAAGGTACGGAGAAAAAACAAGATAAGTAATTAATCTTGCAATTCCTGAGATTAAAAATATAAAGAGAATTTTATTCATAAAAGTTATGTTTGATAAAGAAATTAATGTCCCTATCCCAGCTCCCACAAAGAGCCCGACGCTGTTTAAAAAATTGAAATAAGCCAATCCGTAACCTCTCTTTTCCTGTCTGACTGAATCGTAAATATAATTGCTTGTTGAAAGCCAAAATCCAGCCCACCCGAACCCGCCAACAATTGAGGGAATTGTCAAAAGATAAAAAGGATTTGAAGATATAATCCACAATAAAGGGGAGAGGATTATCATAATAGATGAAACTCTCAATAATTCTATATTCCCGAATGTATCAGAGAACTTTCCGAGTATTGGATAGAAAAACAATTGGAATAAAACTCCTGAAACTGTAATCGCCATAAACCATGTATAGGAAAATCCTAAATCTTTCAACATATAAACCGCAAAAAATGGAGCAGCAATATTTATCGCAATCTTCATTACTGAAGTGAAAATAGTGAATCTGCCAAATGGTGTGTCTGAAGCTTTTTTTAAAAATTGCCACAACGAGAAATACGCTTTTTTATGAATTTTTAATTTTGGTTCGTATTGCTTCATCAAAATCATAGCAGAGATTAATCTGAAAATCATTGCAAAAATAAATAAAATCCCAAAACCCATAAAAACAAATCCGAGTTTTTTTGAGTAATCGAGAATAAGAGCTCCTAAAATCATTGCAATCAATCCAAAAAATCCTGCTATCTTGTTTCTTCTTGAAAAATATCTTCCTCGTTCTTCTGCTGGCACAAGCGAGCCCATCCACGAAAACCACGCAGGATGAGCAATCGAACCAAAGACATAAAACAAAACAATAAGTCCAATTAAAATCCAGATTGCATAAGGAACATTTAAAATAAATAAAAGAGGTGAAAGAAGAATCGGGATAAGGATAAGGGCTTGGAGAATAACAGAAATAGTCGCAACTTTTTTCCTCGAAAATTTCTCAATCAATCTTGAGGCTTTTAACTGCACAACAGCTGGCAATAAATTTACAAGTCCGTTTAAAATTCCGATTTGACTTGTGGTTGCGTTTAGAGTTAAAGCAAAAGGTACAAAATAGGAACTCCCAAGACCGACAGTAGTTGCAGAACACCCTCCCTCATACAAACTTTTTTTCAAACTCTCGTTAATTTTTTTTGCTATAATCGGATGCTTTTCAGAAAGCTTTCCATCCACTATTTCTTCCA
>CAYNLR010000090.1:0-2408 GCA_964398135.1 Candidatus Woesearchaeota archaeon | reverse complement strand
AATAATTAAAATTCCGATAGTGTTAAGAACAAAACCAATAATACCGATCCAATATTCTTTTACTTTCGTTAGTCCTGAAAGCATTATAACACCTACTTCATCTGGGAGAGGTGAGGCAATTAATATGCCGGCAAAAATATACATGAAGTATCTCCTGATTGCCCCTCCAAAACTCTCTCCTATAAATTTATTTAGCCTTCTTGCTGCCTTAGAATTCTTTATCCTACTAAATTCGTCGATAAATGAGAATCTTATTAATCTAAAAATTGAAATATCCGAAACCAAAGCACCAATCCCCCCAATAACCCCCGCCACCCAAATATTTGAAGGATTTAATGTGATAAAAAATCCAACCGCAAAAGGAGCGGAAAAGCCAAATGCAAACAACATTCCGGCAATAAAAGTTCCGAGATAACCAAGAGAACCAAGTCCCATAACAAAATTACTCACAGAAGGATTTTTAAAAATATAATATGCTGACACGATTGAGAGACTAAGCAAAAAAATTTTTGGATATTTAAATTTAAACAGATTCTTCATAAATTAATTAAGTTTTCATAATATTAAAATTTGTTGATTTCAAAATCATAGCAATATATAAAAACATTTATATAGCTTAATTGCAATTTTGAGTTATGAAAATGGTTTGGAATTTTCCCCATTGTTAGGAAAGATTTCTTGAGTGTGAACTTTGAAAAGTTTTTTATATTCTATCTCACTAAATTAAATTGTGATGGATGTAGTTTAGTGGCAGAACGTACGGTTGTGGTTTGTAGAAATACAAACGAGATCCGTAAGGCGCGAGTTCGATTCTCGCCATCCATCCTTAAATAAAATGAAAATCCAAATTTTAGATGACAAATTTTCTCTTAATCAGGGTTTTTATCAACAAGCTACTGGCTATTACATTCATCAATAAATTAGGAGCAAGATGGAAATACAAAGAGTAAAAGGTTTTAATGATTATACTGGAGAAGAAGCTTGGAAGAGAGAAAAAATAAAAAAAATTATCCAAGAGCAGTTTGAACTTTATGGTTTTGAGCCAGCAGAAACTCCGATTATAGAATATGAAGAATTTGTTAAAGAAGGGAATGAACAAGATGAAGCAGTTAGCGATATCTTTAAATTGCAAGATAAAGGTAAACGAAAATTGGCTTTAAGATATGAATTGACTTTTCCTTTGAAGAGAATCGCGAGACAAAAAAAACTACCATACAAAAGATATCAAATCGGCCCTGTTTTCCGAGATGAACCTGTTTCTTCAAATAGGCTCAGGCAGTTTACTCAGTGTGATGCAGATATTGTTGGAAGCAGTTTGAAAGACGAAGCAGAAATTCTCGGAATGGCTAAAAAAATTTTAGACAATTTGAAAATAGATTTTGTTATTTATGTTAATAATAGAAAATTGTTAAACGAGATTTTAAAGACAGCAAAAATTAAAGACGAGGATATAGAAGGAGTAATCAGAGAAATCGACAAGATGGACAAATTGCCAGAAAAAGAGGTTTTGAATAATTTAAAGAGATATAATGCTGAAAAATTATTGAACATTTTTAAAAAACCCGAGAAGGAATTTGAAAAATATGAAAATTTTAAGGAAATTAAAAATTTAAAAAAATTAGCAAGAGAGTATAAAGTAAAATTGAAATTTTCTCCTTCATTAGCGAGAGGCTTAAGTTATTATAACGGAAATGTTTTTGAAATTAAGACGAATAAGGAAAAATATTCAATAGCCGGCGGCGGAGCTTATATGTTCAATGATATCCAATGTTTCGGCATCTCTTTCGGATTAGAACGACTTACAAAGCTGGCAAAAGTCGAGATAGACAACACACAATTTATGGTTTTATCCATTAAGCAAGATAAGGAAGCGATAAAGATTGCTGAAAAGTTAAGAGAAAATAAGAAAAGTGTTTTATTGATGCTGGATAAAAATATAAGCAAAGCATTGGAATATGCAAATTCAAAAAATATTGAAAAAGTTATTTTCGTCGGCGAGCAAGAAGTTAAAAATGGTAAATTTAAAATCAGGGATATGAAAACAGGTAAAGAAAAATTTTTTGAGCTTCGTGAATTAGCAAATATTTAATCAACTCTTATTTTTAATAATGCGCAAATCAAAAATCATTAAGCATTGTTAATCTTCCGCTTTTTCTTATTACTCTTTTCTTAATTCCGCCTTCATTTTTAACATCGATATAAAAAACATAGCCGTTCTTTGTAAAATTATCATTACTCCTAAAGAACATATCTTGAGTTATCATTTTTTCGTTAAGCATTTCTACGCTTACCGATGCGTTTTCCTCAGAAATAAAAACAGCAACTTCCAATTCCTTTCTACCTTCATTAGTGATTCTCGCCCATTTTGAATGAGTGTTTAATTAAAATGTTATGATTGCTTAATATTT
>CAYNLR010000089.1:0-2449 GCA_964398135.1 Candidatus Woesearchaeota archaeon | reverse complement strand
TTTAGCAAAAAAGAATGAGTTAGAGGACAAAATATATTGTGTTTATGTAAGTCCTTTGAAAGCGTTAAACAACGATGTTCATTTTAATTTAATCACGCCGCTCACCGAGATAGAAAAGATTGCAAAAAAACATAAAATAAAATTACAGAAAATCAGAGTAGCGGTTAGAACAGGAGATACGACAGTTAAAGAAAGAAGTGCTATGCTACGAAAGCCGCCACACATTCTAATAACAACACCTGAGTCACTGGCAATAGTTTTGACAACAAAAAAATTTATCGAGAATTTAAAGGCAGTTGAATTTTTAGTGGTTGATGAAATTCATGCATTAGCAAATAAAAGAGGGGTGCATCTTTCCCTTAGTTTGGAGAGACTCGAGCATATTTCGGTTGTCCCTCCTGTCAGGATCGGGTTAAGCGCGACAATAGCTCCTCTTGAAGAAATAGCAAAATTCCTTGTTGGTTTTAGAAAAAAAGGAAAAGAATGGGAAGCAAGAGATTGCCTAATTGCTGATGTACAGTTTGCGAAAAAACTCGATATAAAAGTTTTGTCTCCTTTAGAAGATTTTATTAACACTTCTGCTGAAGAGATGCAAAGAAGTTTATACGGGTTAATTGATAAACTTGTTCAAGAGCATAAAACAACATTAATCTTCACAAATACAAGATCAGCTACAGAAAGAGTTATCCACCATTTAAAAGAGCTTTTTCCTTCAAAATATTTGGAAGACATAGGAGCGCATCACGGAAGTTTAAGTAAAAGTTTGAGACTTGATATTGAAAAAAGATTAAGAGAGGGAAAATTAAAAGTATGTGTAACAAGCACAAGTCTCGAGCTTGGTATAGATATTGGTTATATTGACCTTGTAATTTTGCTCGGTTCACCAAAAAGCGTTGCAAGAGCAATCCAACGAATCGGAAGAAGTGGTCATAAATTGCATGAGGTTGCGAAGGGAAGGATAATAGTGCTTGACCAAGATGATTTAGTTGAGTGCAGTGTTATGTTAAAAAAAGCTATAGAGAGAGAAATAGATAAGGTCCAGATACCGAAAAATTGCTTAGATGTTTTGTCCCAACAAATTTACGGCATGGCTATCTCCCAAAAGTGGAACATAGAAGAACTTTTCTCTTTAATAAAACAAAGTTATTGCTACAATAAATTAAGCAAAGAAGATTTTTTTTCTGTTATCTCTTATCTCGCAGGAGAGTATGCTTTAGAAAGTAAAAATGTTTACGGAAAAATTTGGTATGACCCTCAAACAAAAGAAATTGGAAGGAAAGGCAAACTCGCAAGAGTAATTTACATGACAAATGTCGGCACAATACCTGAGGAATCTTTTATAAATGTTAAGCTGGCTTCTGGCGAAGGGAAGGGAGAAAAAATAGGAATGATAGATGAAGGATTTTTAGAAAGATTAAAACCAAGAGATGTTTTTGTTCTCGGCGGACATAAGTACGAATTTTTATATTCAAGAGGAATGAATGCTTATGTTAAAGCAAGCGTATATAGGCCGCCAACAATACCTTCCTGGTTTTCTGAAATGCTTCCTTTAAGCTTTGACCTCGCCTTGCACATCCAGCATTTTAGAAAATTGGTTAATGAATTGTTTGAAGCAGGAAAAAAAGAAAACCAAATAAAAGATTTCCTCTCTTCTTATTTGTATGCTGATAAAAAATCAGTAAATGCATTATACAATTATTTTTATTTACAATACAAATACGCGAAAATACCTCATGAATCCAGAATGCTTGTAGAGCATTTTTCAGATAGAGAAAAGCATTACGTTATTTTCCATTCTTTGTACGGCAGGAGAGTAAATGATGCTTTAAGCAGGGCTCTCGCATATTTGGTGGGGAGGTTCGGGGGGCGTGACATAGAAATCGGAATAAATGATAATGGCTTCTTTCTCGCTTCAATAAGAAAAATGCAAATACAAAAAGCGTTAAGATTATTAAATGAGGATAATATTGAAGAAATTTTAAAAGAAGCAATAGAAAGAACAGAAATTTTTAAGAGGAGATTTAGGCATTGCGCTACAAGAAGTTTAATGATTCTACGCAAATATAAAGGGAAAAGCAAATCTGTCGGAAGGCAACAACTAAAATCTTCACTTCTTTTAGGAGCAGTAAAAAAATTCGGCAGTAATTTTTGTGTTTTGAAAGAAACAAGAAGAGAAATTTTAGAAGATTTAATGGACATTGAAAATGCGAAAAAAATTTTAAAATGGCTGAAAAACGGAAAAATAAAAATTGAAACAATAACCTCTTCTGTTCCATCGCCTTTCTCTCTGAACTTAATAATCCAAGGGCATGCTGATTTGATGAAAATCGAAGACAAAATCGAATTCTTAAGGAGAATTTACAAAGAAATTGAGAAAAAAGTGAAAAACAATTAATTGATAAGATGGTTGATATAATAAAATCCAAGCAGAAAAAAACTGAGAATAAAA
>CAYNLR010000088.1:0-2555 GCA_964398135.1 Candidatus Woesearchaeota archaeon | reverse complement strand
TAAGGACAAGATTGAAACTCCATTAGGAGAGATAAAAATTATGAAAAATAATTTTGACTCAATTGAAAATTTAGAACAAGAACATTCCGTTAATAATCAAATTCCTTTTTTGCAAAAATTAGGTTTTAAAGAAGTGCTGCCTTTGGTTGTTGGTGAAATTAACGATGAAGAGGCAAAAGAAATTGCTAAAAAACTCTCTGAGATTGACGCTATTTATATTTTCTCAACCGACTTAAGCCATTTTTTAAATTACGAGGAAGCGGTTAGGGTTGATAAGAGGTCAATTAAAATAATCGAAGAGCTTGATTTTAAGAATTTTGATAAAATCGATGCCTGCGGAATTTTCCCTTTATTAATCTTAATGCATTTATGCAAGAGCAAGGGATGGAAGCCTAAATTGATTGAATATAAAAATTCCGGAGATGTAACAGGGGACAGAAGTTCTGTTGTTGGTTATGCGAGCTTTTTATTTTGATTTATTTAAACAAGAATTTTAACATTGTTTGTTACTCCCGGAGTTAGAGCTCGAAGAATAACCAAACCACGGACTTGCTTGTTCAGTTGATAAAGTTTGTGAACATTCTTCTGGTTCTTGTGTAAATGCATCGCATATTGCTTGCTTTATTGACTCTGGTGCTCTCCTTACCTGAACTCGTTTGCCATTTATTACAAATGTTGGCGAACCTGAAATTCCCAATTCTCTTGCTCTTGCATTTTGTTGCTCATAAATAGATTCTGCATCCTGTTTCATGCAATTAGCAATTTTGTTTTTGTCTATTCCTTTTTCTCTCATTATTTTTTCTATTAAAGGAGTCAAGCAAGAGGTATTGCCTCTGCAATCTCCAATTTTTTTGTCTCCCATGAATTCTTCTAAATAGCTCCATAGCTTATCCTTTCCGTATTCTTTTTCAATGCATATTTGCCTCAATGATTCTTGTTTTTCGTATTCGCCGTGCATTGCTCCGATAGCTACAAGAGAAATATTTGCTTTATTTTTTAATAACTTGTAAACAGGCAAAAGTGCTTTTTCAAATTGTAAGCCATAAGGACAATAAGAGAAGACAAAAACCTCAACTTCTGGCTTGTCAGATTTTGGAACATTTTGCAGTTCTTGTTTTTGGGTTTGTTGATTTTGAGAAATAGGTTTAATTAACATCATTTGGCCGATGTATTTGCCGTCTTTGGATAAAGCTATTTTCCCAGCCGGCCGCCCATTCACTGAAAATTCTATTTCATAAAGCCCAGAAACTTCTTCCACATCATTAATTACCACGTCTCCTTTGATCCCACTTGATTCAAAATAATCTTCAATATAATTTTTTACAATCTCTCCTGCTTTATTAACACCAACCGCGCTGCCGGTAAATCTCGTGTGAATTAAAGAAATTATTAATAATATAGCAAGGACAAAAGTTGCAACCATCCAATAATTTACAGAAAATTTCTTTTCTTTTTTAGGTTTTTTACTTTCCGTCATTTATCTGTGTAATGAACATAGTTTATAAATGTTTCTTCGTTTACTTATTTATGGACATAGAGAAAAAAGTTTTTGAGACAATTAAAAAATATAGGTTGCTAAGTAAGAAGGATAAAATAGCAGTTGCATTATCCGGAGGTAAAGATTCTTTTACTGTTTTGTATTTGTTGAAGAAATTTAAGTATGATATTTTCGGGTTAATGGTTGATTTAGGAGTCAATTCTTGGTCAGAGACTAATTTAAAAAATACAGAGAAATTTTGTAAAGATTTGGGAGTTGAATTGGTTGTCGTCAATTTAAAAAAAGAAACAGGCAAAGATATGAATTTTCTTAAGAAAGTTGCAGAAAAAAAACAGCTTAGCATGTGTGCGGTTTGCGGGGTTGTGAGAAAATGGATTTTAAATAAAAAAGCGAAAGAATTGGGAGCTGATAAGATTGTTACAGGCCATAACCTCGACGACGAATGTGAAAATATTTTAATGAATTTTTTAAAAGGGAATATTTTGTTAGGGATTAATTCTGGAGTTAAAAGTTGGAAATTTGAAGGAAAAGATGAGGGTTTTGTTCAAAGAATTAAGCCGTTATTTTTTATTCCTGAAAGGGAAATCGAGAAATTTTCTAAAAGAAAAAAGTTTCAGGTTTTATATAAAAAATGTCCTTATGCTTCTGAAACCTACAGAATAGTGGTGAGAAATTGGATGAAAGTTTTGAGTGACAGAGAGAAGTTAAGAATTGTTGAGAATTTTCAAAAATTGATTCCGAGATTGCAGAAAAATAGGCCAGAAATTAAAAGATGCAGGATTTGTGGAGAGCCTGCAAGTCAAGAGGTTTGTCAAGCATGTAAAATACTTTTTGGATAAAAGAGGGTTGGCAAAAACAAAAACTCTTAAGAAATTATTTAAATCAATGCTTCATAATCTTATGAAGACTAAGATTAAGGTTAAAGGTTTGGTAGTTGAAAATGAGCGATGATGAACAAATTTGGGCGATGATACTTGGAGGATTAATTGGTGCAGCTCTCGCTGCTCCTAAAGATGGAGAGAAACAAGAACTGCAAGAATATAGAAATCTAAAACAA
>CAYNLR010000087.1:0-2608 GCA_964398135.1 Candidatus Woesearchaeota archaeon | reverse complement strand
TAACAGCAACGGTTGTTAGAGATGAGTTTTTGAGGGGGTGGGGGCTTGAGGCAGGAGCAATGGTTTTGTCTAATAAAGGTTTGGTTTGTATTGATGAATTTGAAAAAATGGATGAAAATGACAGAAGTGCTATGCATGAAGCACTTGAACAACAAACTGTTACTGTTTCAAAAGCAAATGTTCAGGCAACATTGAGAGCAGAGACTTCGGTTTTAGCAGCAGCAAACCCTAAATTTGGAAGATTTGACCCAATGGAAATAGTAGCAAAACAAGTTAATCTTGCCCCATCCTTACTAAACAGGTTTGATGTTATTTTTATTTTAAGAGATTTGCCAAATAGAGAAAGAGATGAAAAAATTGCAACACATGTTTTACGAGAACACAAGCAAGATTCAAAACCAGAAATTATAGATAGAGAACTTTTGAGAAAATACATTGCTTACGCGAGACAAAAATATCAGCCAACCTTAACTGACGAGGCTATTAAAAAAATCAAAGATTTTTATGTAAATTTAAGGAATCAGCCATCGCTATCTGGTGATGTTCTAAAACCGATTCCAATTTCTGCGAGACAACTTGAAGCTTTAATCAGGCTTGCAGAAGCATCGGCTAAAGCAAGATTAAGTAAAAAAGTAACAATTGAGGATGCTGAAAGAGCAATTAATTTAATGAAATTCTATTTAACACAAGTCGGTTATGATGAAGAAACAAATAGTTTTGATATAGATAAGATTTCTGGCATGCCGGCTTCGAAGCGAAACAAGATTCATATTGTAAAAGAAATTATTGAAGAGCTCGAAAATAAATTAGGAAAATTAATCCCTCTCGAAGAGTTGGAGAAAGAAACAAAAGACAAATTAACCTCTGAAGAATTGGAAGAGATTTTAGAAAAACTTGTCAAGGCAGGTGATTTATTCAGGCCGAAAAGAGGTTATATCCAGAGAATATAATTACTAATGTTGTATGCTTGTAAAATTTTTTAAATTGAATTTTCTATTGGTATTTATGAAACTCTCTACTTTAATTTTTTTTATATTTATTATTTTAGGTTCGGCTTTTATATTTGTTATTGTTTTTAAAATGACTTATGACCCGCAACTCGCTATGGCAAAACCTTATTTGGATGCAATATCCATTAACGATACTAACTTAAAGAATCTCGCAACCTCATTAACAAGTGATTGTGAAGGAGATAAAAATTGTTATGTTCATAAAATTTATCGTTATGTTGCAGAAAATTATAATTATTATGAGGATATTAGGGGGCAGGAAGTAATTAAAAAGCCAGCAGAAACAATAAGAGATAAGGGAGGGGATTGTGAAGATTTTGCAATCCTCTTAAATTCTCTTTTAGAAAATATCGGAATTAAAACATATCTTGTTTTGACAGAGGGTCATGCTTATTCTCTCGCGTGCGGTATAGACCCAAAAAAACTTTGGGAATACTCGGAAGAATCTTTGATTAAAAAATTTGCAGAAAAGTATGGTGAAGAAAAAAATGTAAAAACCATCGTAAGAAACAACGAACTTTTTATTGTTAAAGACATCTGCTTAAACATTTCTTTAAAACCAGGAGAAATCTATTACTACGGCGGAAACGGAAAGAAATTAAAAAATCCTATCTCTTACATGAATCTTAAGTATGAAATTTCTTCTGATAAAAATATAGATTTTTATGTTGTTGATTCAAAAAAAGAAGTTGAGTTGGCTGCAAAAAATCAAGAATTTGAGTATTATGAAGGATGCCATAATAATTCTAATAATATAAACGGCGTATGTAAATATTTAAAAGAATACGGCGGTGTTTTGTTGATAAATGAAAATCCGGCAGACACTAAAATTAATCTTAAACTTAATTTTACTTTTAAGTATGATACTTCTAAATTGTTTAAAGATAGTTTCATTCAGATGTATAAAATTAAAGGCGAGAATTGCGTTGTGCTTGACGCAACCGCTGGGGAATGGGGATACGCTGGTTACACTAACAGGAGTTTGGCTGGCAATAAAACAGCTTTTGACAGCGTTAGTAGAGAATATTTTTATTTAGAATAATAATTACAACAATACTTATAAAACCTTAAATTTTTCTTAAAATTATGGATGAGGGAATTAAAAGAAATATTGCTTATAAGCTCAGGATTGGGGATATTTTAAAATCTAAGCCGATTATCGTCGACGGGAGATTTATGTTTTTGGAGTTGGGTGATAAAAAAATTGTTAAGGTTAATATTATCGCTAATTGTGTGGATAAGTTTGTTTCAGAAGGTGAGAAAAAATATGCAACCTTAACTATAGATGATGCATCTGGACAAATTAGGTTAAAGACTTTTGGAGATGATATAGAAATTTTGAAAGAGTTCAACGAAGGAGACACATTACAAATTATCGGGAATGTAAGAGAATGGAATTCTGAATTATATGTTGTTCCGCAAATTGTTAAAAAAGTTGACCCGAAATGGTTGCTGGTTAGAAAATTGGAAATCCAAAATTCGCGAAAAAATCTAATACCCCCAAACGCTCCTTTGAGGGATATTCTGCTTGAAAAAATTAAAAATTCTGAACCAGACAACGGAATTGAGATTGACAAAATTATTATGGACACTGAAGC
>CAYNLR010000086.1:0-2640 GCA_964398135.1 Candidatus Woesearchaeota archaeon | reverse complement strand
GTCGCTTATGATTGGGATATGGGTCCTTTTTACAACAAATTCTTGACACAGTCTTATCCTCTCGCAGGGTGTAAAATAACAGGTGTAAAATTTTAATGAGAAAATTGCTATAGGAGAGGAAGCATCATGGAAATTTTAAAGGATAGGCGAAGAACATACGGTGAACATTTGACTTCTATCAATATATTTAAAAAATTCATCCTACCCGAAATAAAAGAGGAGATTTATAAATACAGGTGGGTAGATCTATTCTGTGGTGAAGGCAACCTCATTCTGCCCATCTTGGAACTGGTGCCCGAAAAACAGAGAGTTGATTTTTTCAAAAAACACATATTCCTTTTTGACATTCAAAAAGAACTCGTGGAAAAATCCATCCTGAACGCCATCAAATACGGAATCCCCAGAGAAATAGCTGAAAAAAATATCGTTCAAAGGGATACGCTCAAGAATTACCCAACCTTTATTTTCGATGATGATCTACCCGTCTATCACATCACAAACCCTCCTTATCTTTATATAGGCTACATTGTAAAACACGATGAAACACGAAAACATTTAGAGTATTTTCGTGGTCCGAACGAAGGATATCAGGACCTGTATCAATTGGCTCTGATGAATGATCTCCGACACAATGTAAAAAAGATGATATACATCATACCATCCAATTTTCTATTTGGATTTTCGGTATCAAATAAGATTAGGGATGATTTTCTCCAATATTACAGTATCAGGAAGGCATTCATTTTCGAAAAAAAGATATTCGAATTCACGGGAACCAACGTTATCATCTGTTTCTTTGAAAGAAAGAAAAATCCTAAGAAAGAGAAGATGATTTTTGAAGGTGAGAAAATAAACAAGGGGATTCAAAAGAGAATTTATGTTCTTGACCCCAAGAATCATTTTAGAGCAGGAAGTGAATTTGAGGAGTTTGTCAAGCAGTTCAAAGCTTCTAAACCATTAAAAGTTTCCTATTATTTAACGATGGAAGAAATTGAGAAAAATAAAGGAGATAATGAAATCACAGTTATAGACGCCAACGCTTTCAATGGAAAAGAATATGAGAGAAGAATTTTTAAGGTGAATGATGAGCTTTATAGGAAAATCAAATCGAATATTCTTTTCGTTAGGACAGTTGATACAGGTAGTTTGAGTGGAAGGGCAGGGTTGTATCTAATCAAGGAAGTTTTTGGAGTGGATGGCATCTTAGTTTCAAAGTCAAAATATAGAACACATCCAATACACGTATTTTTAACACCTCTCTTGAGCGAAGATGATCAAATATTGTTGAAAAATTATTTCAATTTAGTTTTGGAGTATTTCAGGGAAAAAACCGATAGTGAGTTCATGACAACCTACAAATATTCAAATAGTGAATACACCAGGAAGTATCTTGGACTCTCCCAGGTAAAGGAGTTAATAGAAACCTTCCCTATCCTGAGTTTGGAAAAAAATGAACGTGATGAATTTGAACGCCTAATCTACGAAGGAGGTATCGAAGAAGTCATCGATTTTATCAAATCGTTCAATCGATCAAAGGAGTTGTCATTATGGTAATAAGGAAAAACATGGAATATTGGAGAATATCTCTTGAGAATCCAGAACCCGTGGCGGATGATTATTACATATTTGATAAAATAATAGTTAATGATAAGAATTTGATTCGGAAAGTGGAAAGATTAAGAGAATTGATAATCGCTTATTGTGTGATATACGAAAGGAATGAAAAGGCATCCATTGATATCCTAAATGAAATTTACAAGATAATAGTATCCATTGATAAAATACAATATACAGAGTTCATAGCGTTTTGGAAAGCTTTGGATATGTCTCTCTCGGTCTTCAAGAAGTTGCCAAATCAGGAGTTTATTTTAGCTGAATTGCTGAAAATGTATTGCTCACGAAGGCGAAAGTTGTATGATGAGTTAGGTTACTCAAACATTACTGTTCAAGCTCTATATGATAGCAGTGCATCCAGAAAAAAGGGGTCAGCTGGAATAATAAAATTACTTGATTTAGCAGGTAGAATACTCAATCTGAAAGAGAAGGAACACTTGAGAAAGATCGAAGAAATCGAGATTCAGGATCGCGGTTACTTCCTCCCAGATAGAGGGGATGAAGCTCTTTTCAAGTCATTTTGCGAAAGATTTGGCATTGATTATCAATTTGGAAAGGAACATCAAGGTAAGGAACCAGACATTGTTCTAAAAATAAACGATCATTTCTTTATAATAGAAGCAAAACATATTAAAGAATCAGGTGGAGCTCAAGATAAACAAATTGTTGAGATAATAGAATTTATAAGATATTCAGAGGATCTAAATTTCATATATTATGTTTCATTCATGGATGGGGTCTATTTTAATAACTTCATTTGGACACCACCTGAAAATAATACGAAAGTAAACAGGCAAAAAAGGGATATAGAAAAATACTTGAAGGAGAATCCAAACAATTTCTTCGTTAATACAGCAGGATTTAAGGAATTACTTAAGGATCTATCAAGTTAAGTGGTTGTATCAAGTAAATTGTGTTTAGTAAGATTCAGCACGAAGCCGTTTATTTTCCAAGAAATTCCCCATCGTTCTCTCAAATCCATCGTTTAACTCCCAGGGTATATTTCTCTTTCTTGTTTTTCATCTG
>CAYNLR010000085.1:1603-2831 GCA_964398135.1 Candidatus Woesearchaeota archaeon | reverse complement strand
GGTTCGCGGCCAAAAATTATTTTTCCCAGACCCCTTTTTAATTTTTGCCCGCTCGCCGAAATTTCAGTTATGAGTTAAAATAAAAAAGAACGGACGCTATCTTTTCAGATAGCGTCCGCTGCCCTAGTTTGGATTAATTTCTACATCAGGTACGTCGGGAATAGCGTCGGGATTATTACATTCTGGTCTGTAATGAATGTATAATGCTCTTTCCACGGCATCCCTATCTTCCTGTTTTGGAACTAATGCAAACTTATAACTGCAGGAGTATTTACTTATATGCCTAGCAAGACACTCATTTTGTTCGTTCTCGATATCAAGATGCTCTTTCAATCTTTTCTGTAAGTTTTCTGATTGACCCACATAATGGACTTTTAATGTACCATCTTGCTGAGACACACTTATTTTGTATACTCCCGCCTCTTCTGGGACATTCCTGCTAACAGAATCGGATGTATACTTATAATATCCGTTCCAAGTAAGATGTAATCTTCTCTTCATTGTCGAATACAACATAATTAAATCAAAACCGAATGGTTTTTTATTATTAATAATTTTCAAATTGTTGTAGAGTTTAATCTAACAACAACTAATCCTCCAAACAATTCGACCTTTTAAAATATTGTTTTTCGGATTAGTGGAGTTAAACCATCAAACACTCCACCGAAATTTCCTAAAACTATAAAGAAAAGATTGCCTCTGTGGATAACTTATACTTGTTGACATTGACATTGACCTTCCCTATAATAAAGGTGTAATCGAAAATAAATCGAAAGTCAAGACTATGCTAACAAAACGTCAAAAACAAGTGTTAGATTTTATAAAATCTTTTACCGATAAAAAAGGTTACGCTCCTTCTCTCGAAGAGATAACAAAATATCTCCGGCTTTCCTCGGTTTCAACTGCTCATTTTCATATCTCAAAGTTAGAAGAAGAAGGGTTGATTATCAGAGAGAAAAACGAACCCCGGGCTATTAAAATAAAAGAGAAAAAAGAAGAATTAGTCAAAATCCCTCTTATAGGAACAATTGCTGCTGGTGAACCTATTGAAGCGATAGAAGATCCAGAAATAATTAAGGTGCCTAAATCTCAATTATCAAAATCAGGCGAACATTATGCTTTACGGGTCCAGGGCAATAGCATGATTGATGAAGGAATTTTTGATGGGGATATTGTAGTAATTAGAAAACAACCAGATGCCGAAAATGGCGAAACAGTAGTTGCCTTA
>CAYNLR010000085.1:0-1503 GCA_964398135.1 Candidatus Woesearchaeota archaeon | reverse complement strand
ATAATGGATCTGTTGAAACAACTACCAGATAAATGTGTAGATATGGTATTTGGAGATCCGGATTACAATGTTGGGATAAAATATGGAGATAAAACTTATACTAAAAATTTTGATGAATATATTGAGTGGTATATAGAATTAACAAAAGAATCGATGCGCGTTCTTAAAGACGATGGAAATTTATTTATGATGAATTATCCGAAACAAAATGCTCATTTAAGGGTTAGGTATTTAGATAAAACATACCCATTGGTTCATGAATATGTATGGATTTATAATACGAATGTAGGCCATACACCGAAACGTTTTACTACCGCACATAGAACTATTTTGCATGTCAGAAAAACAAAAAATAACAAATTCTACAAAGAAAATGTAGCAGTACCTTATCAAAACCCAACCGATAAAAGAATTTTACAGAACATTAAAAATGGATCAAAAGGAAGAATGCCTTATGACTGGTTTTATTTCGATTTAGTTAAAAATGTCAGCAAAGAAAAAACTTATCACGCTTGTCAGATACCACAAAAATTAACAGAAATGTTGATTAAATCATGCACGATGCCAAATGATATTGTTTTGATTCTTTTCGGGGGAAGCGGTGCCGAGTTAGAAGTTTGTAAGCTACTTAAAAGAAAATATATTTCAGCGGAAATAGATCCAAAATATCACGAACTTATTCTATCTAGATTACAAAATGGTCGGATAGAGGAAAAATATAAATTACAGCTTAGAAAAAATAAAAAAAATCAACCCCAATCTCCTCTATCATTATTTTAAGATTGCCCTAGTATAATGGGATAATCTTTTTCACTTGGTCAAAACTGAAATGATGTTTTATTAATATTAAAGCGGCAAAAAATTTTGCCCTTCCGGCCCCTTTTGAGGTTCTGCTACCGGTTCTAGTTTCCAAAACATATCTAATAGGAGAGTGTACTTCTTTCCAACTATATCGATAATTAAAATCTTCCTGAATCCACATCCATTTTAGAACTAGTAAATAAAGAAGTGGGTCTATTCCTTTCAACTTGGGCGGCTTTTTTGTTATAGTATTATTTCTGTATAATTCTTCCAACATTGACCAAAACTTTTTACTCTCTTTTTTATTTTCTTGAAAATCCTTAAGCAATTTCTCATAAGTGAATTCTTGTGCAGAGAGCTCTTTCCCATTTCGGAAAGGAACAACTTCAAAATCATATAAATTAGCCCATAATGCGGAATTGGCCCTAACTACTTTTAACATTCTTTTTCTAAGTTTTCTGCCAGGATAACGAATTCCTATCACGGGATTCTTTTTCGTGCCTTCTACTATAAACAAAATAGAGCCTGGTGGTTTTTCTCTGTATGGAGCCAGCACTTTCGCTACCTCTTGATAAATCTTTCCAGGATTTTTGATTTTTAACTCAATAATTTTAAGTCTTGACATAAGGTTATTTAATAAAAAAATCTATTGATTTTTTATAAATTTGTGCAAATTTCTTTAATTGAACTATATCTATTTTT
>CAYNLR010000084.1:0-2832 GCA_964398135.1 Candidatus Woesearchaeota archaeon | reverse complement strand
GGTGATTGAGGGCGTATATAGTGTAATTTTTGAGAAAAAATCTCCGCACAAAGTTTTAGAAAATGTGAATCAATCTATATGAAAATGAGAAGCGAATTTCGGATAAAAATTTATCAAGTAGTGAAAAAAATTCCGCCAGGCAGAGTAATGACATACAAACAAGTGGCTGAGTTGGCTGGCTATCCTAAAGCCTGGCGAGCAGTCGGGAATGTTCTGAATAAAAACAAAGATTCTAAGATTCCTTGTCACAGAGTAATAAGAAGCGATGGGAGGGTAGGGGGATATAAAGACGGAGATAAGAAAAAGATAACCTTGCTTTGTAAAGAAGGTGTGTTAATAAAAAAAGGTAAGGTGATTAAATAGGTTTAAGTTGTTATCAAATGAAAAGCATCACAAATTATTACCTTAAATAATTTTTTAGAAATTCAGGAAATTGTTTTGAGGAATAGTATTTTAGAATTTCTTCGCATCCCTCTCTATTTATTTTTTTTAAAATTTTTATTAACCGCCCGCATTCCGCATTTTTTAGATGCCAGTTTAAAATATCTCCAGCACTAAAATTTTTATCTCTGAGATGTTTTTTTATTAACCAATTCTTTACAACCGCCTCTGCAACCAAACCTTCTTAAAAAAAATTTTTTCTGACTATCCTGTTAAATTTATTGTTAAAATCCTCAATCATGTTTTGTTCCGTTCCCTCTAATGATTTGAGATAATTCAAACACTCATAAATAATTCTGGAAGAGGTCCAAGTTTCAAGCTGGTTTGTTAATACCCCAAAAGCTAAAGCAGCAAATTTATTAATTTCGCTGATTTCTCCTTCAACAGCCCAAACAATAGGATATCGACGAATCTCAAAGGTTTTTAAAGTAGAGATAAAATATGCTCTTCTTAATGTTATTATCTCTTTTGAAAAATATTTAAAAGAGAAATTTTCTTCAATATTGTTGAAATCTGCAATTCCCTTTACATCATATTTTATTCTTGCTCTGCCAATAACTTTTACAATTATCCTATTATCAAAATAAAAGCTGTCTAATTTAGGGGTTTCCAATTCTAATTCATTTTTCGGATACTCAAATCTAATCTCGGGTTTTTTCAATATCGGCTCGTGCAGCTCATCAAAAGTTTCATAAAATTGAGATAAGAATGATTCTAAACTTTTTATTCCCTGAGTTGCGTAAATTATGGCGTCTTCTGCTTGTCTCGGTTCTTCTAAAAATTCAATATAAGGTTGTGGATTCGAAATTTCTATTTTTTTTATTTTTTCTAAATCTTCTGCATTTCTGTATTTAGGAGGCGGGATATTTATTTTTCCCGAAAATATGTCTGAAATTATTTTTCTTTCTACTCTTGCTTTTTCTATTCTTCTTTCTAAATAATCTTCCATATTCCCTTGTTACTACTTTAATATAAAAACTTTACTATGTTGTTGAATTTTTAAACTATGGTTTGTATATAGAAAGATGAAAAAACGAATAAAGAAGAAAGTGGCTGTTCTATTTTCAGGAGGCAAGGATTCGTGTTTAGCTTTGCATAAGGCATTGGATGCAGGATACAAGGTTGTGTATTTATTGAGCGTTATGCCTAAAAATTTTGATAGTTTCATGTTTCATAAATCTTATTTAAATTTGCTGAGAAAACAAGCAAGAGAGTTGGGGATTAGGTTGAGAGTAAGAGAAAGTAAAGGAAAGAAGGAGGAAGAATTGAATGATTTGAGAGAGTTAATTAAAGAGGTTAAGGATAAAATTGAAGGAGTTGTTGTCGGCGGGATTGCATCTTCTTATCAAGGAAAAAGGATAAAAAAAATTTGTGATGAGTTGGGGTTGGAGTTTATCGCTCCCTTATGGAATTATACTCCTCAGCAGATTTGGGAAGAGTTACTGAATAATAATTTTGAAGTTGTTATTACGAAGATAGCTTGCGATGGATTGTCTAAAGATTGGTTGGGAAAAATTATTGATAAAGAAAATCTTGAAGATTTAAAGAAGCTTGCTAAAAAATATAAGTTTAGGATTGATTTTGAAGGGGGAGAGGCAGAAAGTGCTGTTTTATTTATGCCGGAGTTTAATAAGAGAATCAGAATTGATTTTGAGATTGAGAGTGAAGGAGATTTCAGGCATTGGATGAAAAATGTTAAGATAAAATGAAAAAAATAATCGAAGAAATAAAAAAGAAAAAAGAATTTTCAGAGCTGCCCGATTCATTAGTTGAGAGAGTTGCTAAAAAAACAAAAGGGAATGTTAAAAGCTCGAGGGCTTTTTTAAGAAAATATTTCGGCGTATTCTTGACAAATAAAATTTTGAAAGGAAAATTAAATGAAGAGGAGATTTTGGAAAGGCATATTTCGACTAAAAACAGAGATTATAAAAAGCTCTATAAAAAAATATTCGATAGTGAAAAAGTAAGCACAGTAATCGATTTGGGATGCGGTGTTAATGGATTTTCTTATAAATATCTAAGAGAGGTTTTAGGAGATGTTAGGTATGTGGGGGTGGAGGCTGTCGGACAATTAGTTAGGCAAATGAATAATTATTTTAATAGAGAAAAATTTAACGCTATTGCTAAACAAAGGGATTTGTTTGATGTTAAAGAGGTGAGGAAAATTTTGGCAAGACAAAAAAAGCCGCGAGTGGTTTTTTTGTTCCAAGTAATTGATGCTTTAGAGAGTATTGAAAAAAATTTTTCTAAAAAATTTTTGCTTGAAATTAAAAATTATAGCGAGAAGATTGTTTTGAGTTATTCTTTGAAAAGTTTAAGCGGTAAGAAGGTTTTTAAAGTGCAGCGGAGATGGTTGGTTAATTTTATTAAGGAAAATTTTATTCTCGAGAA
>CAYNLR010000083.1:0-2879 GCA_964398135.1 Candidatus Woesearchaeota archaeon | reverse complement strand
CTTATAAATTTTTCCGAAAAAATTCGTCCACAAATAGTAGATACAAATTTTAATTTTGTCTCTATAAAATTATTTTATTCTAACAATCAATTGTATAACTCCTTAGAAATAACAAATCAAAAAATTTAAAAATTAAAATTTAAAATTAATTTAAAATTAAAAGTATAAATTCTGAAAATGGCGAAGAGGTTGTCTGATGAAGAAAAAAGAAGAATAAACGAGCTTTATAATGAAGGTTTAAAAATAGCAGACATTTCTAAAAAATTGAATCTTGCTTGGACAACCGTATGGTATTATACACGCGGAAGAGAAATTTTAGAAGAACAAGGCAGAGAGTTTTCGATTAAAAATCTTCAAGATTACCTAGCTCAAAAAAGAGGATATAAGGATCATAACATTTATGGCAAGATTTTAAGAATCAGAAGAGGTGACAACAAAGATTCAGAAAAAAGAAGGTTTGAACAAAAAAAATTAAAAATCGGAGTTTATCCGCCAATCAGCATGCAAAATTCAATTGTTACAGATTCGCCACTTGAAAGATTAGAAAAAAAGGAATTATCAGAAATTATTCAGAAAATTTTGGAAGAGCTTGAAAACTCAAAAGACGGGCCACGAATGAGAGAGGTTATTGAGGGAATATTTTTTGAGGGTGTACCGATGAGGGTTATTGGAGAGAGATTAGGAATTACTTGTGAAATGGTAAGGCAAGTTGAGAGAAAAGCTCTTTGGAAAATGAGCTTTCCAGCTAAAAGATACGGATTAGAGGATTATCTTTAATAGTTTGGGGTGTGTGAAGTTCTGGCTGCTATTGGATTCGAGCATAGCTGAAGGCGAAGCTGCATATCATCTTCTTGCCCGAGTTCGAAAGCACGGAGTGAGCGTAAGCCGAGAATTCACGAAGCTTAATTTTTGATAATATATTTATGAATTATATATGAAGGTATAAACCATGCTGGAAACCAGTAAATTATTGATGATATGATAAAGGGAGCGATAGTTTCTCCACTTATTTCTAAAGCATAGAATTTTCGAACCCACTCGGGTTTCATAAAACCAAATTCACAAATCTGTCCAAATACTAACGATAATAAACCCATTTTTCTCGGTCCATAACTTTTATAGAAAAATATAAGACTGCCGAAGAAACTGAAAATCGAGAAAAATGGGTTTATTATTCCTCGGATATCTAATGGCTCGGGTATCTGTATTATCAGCCTAAAAACTATTTCTAATGTCAGATTTATCAATAAAGCAAACAAAAAGAAAACTATATAGATTTTCAGGAATTTGATAATTTTATTGTTTTTCATAATTAACTTTAACTTAAAATATTTTTATTTTATCTTTTAAAATGCACCAGAAAATAAAAGCACCTATCCCTATGTTAACAATCATATCACTCCAAAACCATGCATCTAAGTAAAAAGGTGTTTCATAAGTTGGAAAACCTTGCAAAGACGGGTTTAAAATTTTTGCAGTTGCTGCAAATGGAACCCCAATATAAATAAATGCAAAAGGTAGTAAGAACAATAATAACTTCTTCTCCTTTTCAAGTTTATAAAAAGGAACCAGAAAAGCAAAGGCTAAACCAGAAGGCAAAGTATCCGAAAGAACCCAAAATTCTTGAGCTGCTGAATCCCCTCTTATAAAAATTCTTTCCAAAGGAGCGAAAAATGCACCAAAGAGCATCAAAATCAAATAAACAAAATGAATAATCTTCGGTTTTCTTTTTTCAAGCTTTTTTCCGCTAATGTAAAAATAAAAAATGCCGATTATCGGTAAGATGCCCATAAAAATTGTCATTACATGACCTATTCCAGGAGTGCTTATCCAACCCGGTATGTAAATAAATTCTATCCCTGTTAATAAAGCAAGTGCCGGTAATAAATAAGCTTTGAGCAAACCAATTATGAAAATTGACCAAAGAATTAATTCCAATATTTTTTCTTTAATTTTTATCCCTCGATAGAAAGTTCTCGGGAATTTGATAATCCTGCTCTTTATCATAATAAAGTATTATTTTGAAATGTTTAATAATTTTTTCAAAAGTAGGCAAAGTGAATTTCGGCCAACTGCAAATATTTATATATTGTTTAATTGTTGTATGTTTATGCTTGATGTTAAACTCATCCGCGAAAATCCTGAAATTGTGAAAGAGAATCAGAAAAAAAGAGGGCTTGATGTCAAAATTGTTGATGATTTTATTTTATTAGACAAAAAATGGAGAGAGCTGAAAAAAGAGGTTGATAAATTGCGTTGGGAGAGAAATAAGATTTCTGAAGAAATTAATCAGGCGAAAAAAAATAAAGATGAAGAAAAAGCAGCGGAGTTAATAAAAAAAGCGAGAGAAATTCCTGAAAAAATTGAAAAAAAAGAACAAGAAGCTAATGAGGTTGATGAGAAGAGATTAGAAATTTTAAAGAATATTCCTAATTTGGTTGACGATTCTGTTCCTATTGGCGATGCTTCTAAAAACAAGGTTTTAAAAAAATACGGAGTAGCAAAAAAAGGAAAGAGTGTTGGCCATGTGGAAATAATGGAATCTCTGGATTTGATTGACACAAAAAAAGCAGCAGAAGTTGCCGGGGCGAGATTTTATTATCTGAAGAATAAACTTGTTAAGTTAAATTATGCTCTGATAAACTTCGCTATGGATTTCTTAAGTAAAAAGAAATTTATTTTGATCCAGCCGCCATATATGTTGAAGAAAAAAATTCTCGAATCTGCCCTGACTTTAGACGTGTTTGAAGACGCTATTTACAAAATCGAGGGAGAAGATTTGTATTTAATCGGTACTGCTGAACACGCTTTAAATGCTTATTACACAAATCAAACATTATCTTGGAAAGAGCTCCCGATCAGGTTTGCCGGAGTTTCTC
>CAYNLR010000082.1:0-2883 GCA_964398135.1 Candidatus Woesearchaeota archaeon | reverse complement strand
TTAAAAGAAAGATTAAAAACAATAAAAAAAGTGTGTGAAGAATGGGCTTTTGATGATGGAAAAAATTATATTATTTCTGCATGGGAGTTAGCCGATAATTTAAACAATCAATGGTTTGCTCCCCTGTTTTTTAGGAAGGGAGATATTCGGAAATACAATATCTCTATTATAGCGCATTCTGACAATAGGTTTGCGGTAAAAAATTTTGAATTACATTATCTTGTTAGAAGAGTAATCAACACAATGAAAAAAGTGAAAGGAGTAAAGATTAAGCCTTGTGGGCTAAACACTTGGTATATAATTCCAAAAAAGCTTTTGAAGGTGTGATAGATGGTTAGCATAAACGAGTTTAGGTGCCATAGCTGCGGAAGAAAGCTTAACAAAAGCGAAATGCATTTGATAATTACGATGGCTAATGACGGGTATAGAAAATATAGCCGAATTTATGTTTGCGAGAAATGCTTAAAAAAGGATGTTTTGCCTTTAAAATTTGGAGAAGAGTTTTATGAAAAGTCGCCAGAAACGGTAAAATTGTTTTGGGATTTTGTAAGAGCATGTTTTAGGTTTAAAGAGTTTGCTAAGGTGGAAGAATGAATTATGAAATAAATAATGTTATAACTGGACATTGGGCATTGCCAAGACCTACTGGAAAATACAAAACCCGACATCCAGATAAACTTTTAGAACGTTTAGAAGTGTTAATAGGTCCGTTTTCAAATAAAAAAATTTTGCATTTGTTTTGCGGTATTTCAAAATTTCCGAGCGCTAAAGAAGAAATTAGAGTGGACATAAATAAAGAAGTAAATCCAGATTACATATTGGACCTAAGAAAAGATAAACTTCCCAAATATGAGGTTAAGGTGTTTAAATATATTTAGAAAGGTGATTAAAAATGTATAAGCAAAGAAGACCCATTCCAATCGATTGGGATACTTATTTACATTGGATGATGACTGACCCAAGCTTTATCTCTCGCTATACACGAAGAGGAAGTTTTGTGGTTGATAAAGAAACAGGCGAACCAATTTTTGTGATAATTTGCGAAAAATTCAAAGATTATGAAAAAAGAGGGTTTGAAGATGTTTATGAAAGATGAAGACGACTTTGATAAATTAGAAAGAATTTTAAAGTCAAATGGTTACTCTCCTTTATTAATAGAAAGAAAAATAAAAATTGTCAAAAATAAAACTCAAGAAATTTTTGTAATAAAAGTGAAAAAAGAGGAATAGAGGATTATGAGAGGTAAAATTATTGAAAAACTTCTAAAAGACAAAACTTTACCTGTCTTTTTCTTAAGTTGTTTGGAAAAAGAAAAGTCTCTTGAAGAAGTAGCAAAGGATTGGGGATATAATAAATCTGTATTTTCAAAACAAAATACACATAGTATCCTTTTAAATTTTGGTTTATTACAAGTCACAAAAATGGAAGGAAGAACAATTTATTTTAAAAGCAATTTAACTAAATATTGGGATTTTATAAGAGAAATGTTAAAAATTAAGGAAGCAAAAAAATTAGCAAACTGGCTTGGAATAAAATTTATTCCAAAAATTGAAAAACCTGTAGTAGTTACTTTTAAAGAAATAAAAAAATATTTACCTCCAGTAAGAAGGCAATATTTAGACCCAATATTCCTTTGGTTAATTCCTTTAAAAATTATAAAAGAAAAAATTGAAAAAAATTAATACCTGTAATCCACTTTTCTTCCATACTTGCTTCTTCTTTTCCTATCCAAGTAGCGCATTAAAATTTCTCTGTCTTGTTGGGTTAGTTTTTTCCCTTTTGCGACTTTTGCCATTACCCTGCTTATTTTTCTTTTATAGCGCTTTCTCATATAATAAAATAAGACTCCATCCTTTTTATTTTTTTCATGGCAAAATATTTGAACGCTTCTCTTAATTTTTCATCCTTTATTCTTCTGCAAAAATCTTCAAACTGCTTTCTCGGATAAAAAGGATTGTTCTTTATGTTTCTTCTTTTTAATCTCATAAAAACCTTTTTTCTTTTCGTCCAATCATAACCTTCAACATACTTTTTCGTTTTCAGATAGAAGATTTTAAATATTCTCCATAAATTATTCAATTCTTCAACATCGTTCTTATTTGGAATGAAAAAAACCTTTCCATCAACTTCAACTCTTAACATATTCCTCCCTCAAGTATCGGTTAAACAATTCTAAAACCATATCCGCTTGATACATTTTTTTCAACAAATCCCTATAATCCAATTTAATATAGAACTTTGCGCTGTCTGAATCAACCCAACCCATGAACTTCATCAACTCATACTCTCTAAAATTGAAATGCGCAACCAAGTGAGAAGCCCTACAATGTCTTAAATAATGCGGGAACAAGTGCCACTCTCCTTCTACCCATTGTTTCTTTTCTTCATCCAACATCAAAACCTTAAACCTCACTTTTTTGAAATACTTGTTTATCAACCATCTTGTTTTAAAAACAAACTGAAACCAAATCGGTTCGTCTTCTTTTAAAGTATCAATGTTGTCCACTAAATAATCGTAAACCAACTTGTAGAATGGTTTATCTATTTTTATAGGAGCAATCGGTATTTGCCTAACAACATTAAAATCTTTATGTTTCAAAGTCCTTAAATTAACTACTATACAATCTTCTTCAAAGCTAATATCTCTTTTTCTTACAGCTAAAGCTTCACTTATCCTTGCTCCCGTTAAGTAACAAAAACTTGCAAAAAATGGTAGTTGATATAACGATTGAGTAACAAAAAACAATTTTTTAATCACTTTATACAGTTCTCTTGGTTTAATCGCCATTAGCAGAGGTCTTTTCTTCATAAAACTCCCTCAATTCCTCCTTAACTTCGTCTATTATATATTTATAGTCAGGAATCAAATCGTAAAGCAGTTCC
>CAYNLR010000081.1:0-2928 GCA_964398135.1 Candidatus Woesearchaeota archaeon | reverse complement strand
TTTTTCTTTCTATAAACAGACTTATTCATTCTGCTAATCTTCCTTCTCTTTTTTAATTTTCTTGCATTCATTAATCCCATTTTAATATAACTTAGTTTTGGTTTTTAAAACTAACCTATACAATTTTTAGTTTTGAAATTCCAAACGCTTTTTTTAAAATTTCTGCAAGCTCTTTTTCTCTAACTCTGTTTCTTCCTATTAAAGCAGCTCGATTTTGTCTGTTGCCTGCAGTAATTGTGACTGTGTTATTTTTTAATTCTAATTTTGAAAACAAAATTGGTTCAACAATCTTTTTAGTAAATTCTT
Organism: Candidatus Woesearchaeota archaeon; assembly: GCA_964398135.1. Classification (GTDB taxonomy): domain Archaea; phylum Nanobdellota; class Nanobdellia; order Pacearchaeales; family GW2011-AR1; genus CAYNLR01. Next base: position 2,622 of record CAYNLR010000081.1, on the reverse strand, counting down.
CAATACCCGAGATGTCTTTTGGCATCGGAATAACCCTCACTCTTTTTTTAAAAATCTCGGCAATTTTTTTCATATTTGTTCCGTTTTTTCCAATAGCTTTTGAGAGTAATTTTTTAGGAACAGCAAAAATTATAATATTGTTATAAAAAAAGCAATTTGTCGTCGATACATGGGAAATTTTCCTAAACATATTGATATATCTCATAGACTGCATATCAATTACATTGCTCATTTTATTAAATACACTTCACTCTCAAAACCAAGGTTTAGTTCCTTAGCGATGTCTTCTTTAGATTTTAGAACCTCAAATTTTATGTTTGCTTCTCTGAGTTTCTGTAGTGTACTTTCCCTTGTATCTTTTGCAACGAAAACTCTAAACTTCTTTTTTCCTTTAGATAATTTTAATGTTTGTCTGATTCCACACACTAATTTCCCTTTCTCCAGAGCATCCTTTAAATCTTTTATACTCATTTTCTTCAACTCTAATTTAGGTAGACAACGAAAATATCTTTATAAATTTAACTCAGAATTTCCAGTTTTCATCAAATCCACCTAATTATTCAGGTGAATTTTAGTTAATAAATCTTATGTTTTTAAAATTTTTGATGGATTAAAGCGAATCCTCTTTTTATAAAAATTTTTACTTCAGGTCATTGAAATAAGATTTATTTTGAAAAGAGAAAGCAAAAAGCACGCCAGATTTATCTCTAAGCAGCCAGATTTAATTAATTTTGACGATAATGTAAGTACTCCATAAATTTTTCAAAATAATCCTTTTTTTCTGATACCTGTGTTTGTTATTTCGAATGTTAATTCTTTTTCTGGAAGAGAGCGGTGTTTTCTTAAAATTAATTTTCTTTTTCCTCGGTAATTTTGAAGTTCTATTAAACACTTGCTCCAGTATTTTAATAAATCTCCGCCGACCATTGAAACTTTTCTTTCTTTGGAATTCATGTCTTTTTGAAATTCCGAATATACCTGATTTGTTACAATAACAGGGATGTTTTGTTTTCTCGCAATTTCATTTAAACACCGAAGCTGGCGCGCCAATTTTCTATTCACCTCTCTAATCTTTTCATCCTCGCCTGTTTTTATCGCATCGCCAAGTTCCAAACGATAAAGCATTGCAATGCTATCAACAATAATTAAAGAAACATCGCCTTTTTTTACATGTTTGAGAATTTTTTCAAACTCTTGTTCTTGTTCTTCAAATGAAGTTGGTTTTAAAAGAAGGATGTTCTTCAAAACTTTTTCTGTTTCTTCTTTGTCGTTCTTTAAAATTTGTTTTACTCTCTCAATTGAAAAACCTCCCTCAGTATCCATATAAATTACTTTATTCCCTTTTTTTGCTTGCGAGACCGCGACGAGAATTGATAAAATTGTTTTTCCTGAACCAGCAGGTCCGTAAAGTGTTGAAATTACATCTGTTTCGTATCCTCCAAAAAGAAATTTGTTTAACTCGAAGCTTCCTGCTGAGATCTTATTTTGTTTCATATCCTAATAAAGAAAGTTAAAGTTTTAAGAATTGCTGTGGAAAACTACTTCGCTTCTTTAAACTCTTTCACATACTTATCTAAATCTTTTTTGAGAGCATTGATAGCCTTCTTAATAACAGCTTTTGGATTCTCAGCTTCAACATGAAGAACAGGATTTTTTGAAGGATGTTCACGTCGCCATGCTGCCAGTTTCACGTTTTCTTTGTTAAGATAAACTCTTAAAATCTCAGCAATTGTCAAACTATCCATTTCAATATCAATTGAATCTTTGTCTTGTTTCAAAATCTTAACTTGCATGATTATATAGGCAGAAGATAGTTTTTAAATTTTTTCTGTTAATCAAAATTAATTAATAATCAGCTACTGCCGGAATTGTTGCAGATATTTTTGAAATTATAGAAATTATGCCGAGAAAGATTTTATGAATGATGGTTTATATGCATTAGTATTTGTTATGACTACCTTAAAATATTTAAGACAAAGAAGAAGATAATTTGCTTTCCACAAAGCTCGTTCCGTCTTTTTTAATTCTTATAATGTTATCAACAAAACCCTCAATTTTCTGTTCGTGGCTAACCAAAATTATTTGTTCAGATTTCAACTGTTCAAAAATATCGCGCATCTTATCAAGCTGTTCTGCAGAAAATCCGTCTGTTGGCTCATCTAAAATTAATATATCTTTTGTTTTTATTTTCGAAAGAATTGAATTTAAAATCTGATTTAATGCGAGACGATAGGCAAGAGCAACCGCGGTTCTTTCTCCTCCAGACAAAAATTCATACTCAATTTCATAATCCTGATTAAAAATAATTGGTGTAAAATCTTCGTCAAGACGGACTGATAAAGAATCTGAAACAAGAATCGAGAACCATTCATTAAATATTTTTGAAAACTCATTTCTCAACTTTGCCAAAACATTTGTTTCAATGGTAGAAATAAGAACCAAAAATTTTTCTTGAAGCCAGTCTTGTAATTCTTTTAGATAATTAATCTGATCCCGAATTCTTTCTTGCTTTTTGATTTCTTCAACCAGCTCTTCTAAGTGTTTTTTTAAAATCTCTACTTCTTTATTTTTTTCAGCAAGAGAGATTTCAATATCTTTAAGCTTAGTTAAAATTTCTTCGAA
>CAYNLR010000080.1:0-2954 GCA_964398135.1 Candidatus Woesearchaeota archaeon | reverse complement strand
GAGGGAGGATTTAGAGTAAATTGTCTTTTTACCCCCCAGCGATTATTTGAGTTATGCAAAATGGACGGAGCAATTGTAATCTCATCTGATTTCAGGAGAATTTTATACGCAAATGTTTTGCTGACTCCTGATAGAAGATTTTTTTCAAACGAAACAGGAACAAGGCATAAAGCAGGAGAAAGAACTGCAAAGCAAGCGAACACTCTTGTAATCGCTGTCTCAGAAAAAAAGAAAAAAATAACCCTTTATTTTAAAAATACTAAATATTATTTAAGAAGCTCAAATGAATTGCTTAGGGATATAAGTAGCACGCTTCAGATTCTTGAAAAACAAAGAGAAACTTTTAATCAATTGATAGAAAAACTTAATATTTTAGAAATGTCTGAATTAGTTTCTGCAAGCGATGTTTGTAGGACAATTCAAAGAGCAAGGATGATTTTAAAAATTTCCGAAACAATAAAAAAAGATTTTATAGAACTCGGAAAAGAAGGGAATATAATGAACATGAGATATAAAGAATTGATAAAAGGGGTAGAAAAAACAAGCGACGAGATAATAAGGGATTATTCACCATTATCTTTAAAGAAAACCAAAAAAATTCTTTCGAATTTAACTTTTGAAGGGCTTTTGGACTTAGAATCTATCTCACGACTAATTTTAGAAAAATCACCGAGCGAGAGCGTCTCGCCAAAAGGATATCGCTTTCTTTCAAATATTAATCTCACAGAAAAAGAAAAATCTCAGATAATAAATAAGTTTAAAACCCTCAACAAAATATTTGAAATAAAACCAGATGAACTACAACCAATCTTAAAAAATCGCGCAGAAAGCGTGAAAAACGAAATAAATAATTTACGAGAACAAATTTTAAGTGGGAAGGTTGTTTATTAAATGATAGAAAAAAATAAACTTAACGAGATTAGAGAACATTTAGAAAATTCGCAAAATCCTCTTTTCTTTTTTGATAATGATGTCGATGGCTTATGTAGTTTTTTGATATTAAGAAGAGCTATTGAACGGGGCAAGGGAGTTGCAATAAAATCATTCCCGGATCTCAATAAACAATATTTAAGAAAAGTGAACGAGCTAAATCCTGATTATGTTTTTATATTGGATAAACCGAGAGTTTCTGAAGAATTTATTGAAGGCGTCTGTAAAAAAAATCTTCCTTTAATATGGATAGACCATCATGATGTTGAGATTGATGAGAGGTTGTTCAAAAAAATTTCATATTATAATTCTTGCCCATCTTCAGAACCGACGAGTTATATAGCTCAGAAAATTTTCAATCGTAAAGAAGATATTTGGCTTGCGATGATTGGCTGTATTGCAGATGTTTATATTCCAGAATTCAGTAAAGATTTTGCCGAAAAATACCCAGAACTACTTCCTACAACCAACCTCTCCGCATTCGATATACTCTACACAACAGAACTCGGTAAAATAATAAGGATTATAGATTTCGGAATGAAAGACACGACGACAAATTTACTTAACTTAATAAGAATTTTAATTAAATCAACTTCTCCGTATGATATTTTAGAAGAAAACCCGAAAACAAGGCATCTCCATTATCAGTATAACAAAATAAATAGAATATATAAAAAATTGATAACCAAGGCAGAATCGCAAGCCAATCCAGAAGATAAATTTATTATCTTTACATACGGCGGAAACATGTCTATTAGCTCTGAAATTGCTAATGCGCTTTTTTATAAAAACCAAGACAAGCTAATTGTTGTTTGCTATAAAAATCAAAGATACGGCAAAGTTAATGTTTCAATGAGAGGGAAAAATGCGAAAAAAATAACAGAAAAAATTGTGTCAAAAATTAGCGGGGCATCAGGAGGCGGACATGAAGAAGCAACAGGAGCGGTAATCCCTGAAGAGAAATTCGAGGAATTTAAGAAGGAATTAAAAAATTATTTTTTTGAAGCATCAAGATAAGCACCAACATAATGATTAACCGCTTTTAACATTTTTTTCTCGTCTTCTGAAAGACTACTATAGCCTTCTCCAAAATTTCTAACATTAATTTCTCTCAAACCTTCTGTTGCAAGATTTTTTCCGAGAAGAGCAAGAATATCAAACAAATCACCGTTAATTCTCCTGCTCCAAGTTATTTTTTCAGCATCTCTTCCTATACTGTACAATCTCGAATAATAACTAACAAAAATTTCCATTCCTCTTAAGCCTATGCATACATCATTTTTGTCTCTCATAAACAAAATTTTAAAATTTTCATTAATAAAGATTTATATATCGTAAAATATATTTATGTATTAAATATTCTGACAAAGTTAAATGGAACCTGTAAAACACATCAAACTTGAAAAAAATATGAGAGTTTCTGATTTAGTTGAACAAATGCGGAGTGCTGGTTTTGGCGCGAGGAAGATTGGGCTTGCAAACCAAATTGCTAAAAAAATGTTTAATGATAAAGAATGCAAGGTTTTCTTTGGGTTAGCAGGAGCGATGGTTCCTGCCGGGATGAAACAAATAATTATTGATTTGATAAGAAATAAAAAAATTGATGTTCTTGTCACAACCGGCGCAAACCTCACGCACGATTTAATTGAATCACTCGGCGAGAAACACTTTCATTGCGACAGGTGGAATGATGAAGAATTTAATAAAAAAGGTTATGACAGAATTTATAATGTTTTGATGAAGAATGGTGTTTATGAAAAACTTGAAAAATTTTTTGAAGACAACTGGGAAAAATTACAGGAAGCGAAAAATATCAAACAATTTTTAATGAAAATAGCAGAGCTTTTGCCAGAAGGAGACAATAGTATTTTAAGAGCTTGCTATGAAAACAATGTTCATCTTTTTTGTCCTGCCCTTCCTGATTCAGGGATAGGATTGATGGTTTGGGGCAGGATAATCCAGAACAAAAAAATTTCAATTGACGCATTTGATGATATGAAAGAAATAATCGATATTGCATGGAG
>CAYNLR010000079.1:0-3009 GCA_964398135.1 Candidatus Woesearchaeota archaeon | reverse complement strand
AGAACCGGGAGGAAGAAAAAATGAAAACAGATACTATTGTATCGGGTAAGAAAAAATTATACAAGGGAAAGACACTCGAAGAATTGCGAAAGATGGATGTCCGAGAATTTGCACAACTCCTTCCTTCAAGAGAGAGAAGAAGCGTAATGAGAAATTTCAATGTTATTGAAAATTTCATAAAAAAATGTAAAAAGGATATTGAGAAGAATAAAATGCCAAAAACCCATATGAGAGAATTGGTAATCGTGCCTGCATTAGTCGGTATGACAATTGGGGTGCATAACGGAAAAGAGTTCGTTCCTGTCAAGATTGTTAGAGAAATGCTTGGTCATAGGTTAGGAGAATTCTCGTTAACAAGAAAAGCTGTCAAACACGGAGCAGCGGGTGTTGGAGCAACAAGGTCAAGCGCAGCTTTGAGTGTGAAATAAAATGGAAGCTAAAAAATCAAAACAAAAAATAAAGAAATGGAAAATAAAAATCAAAACTTAGAAGAAAAAGTTGAAACTGAGAAAAAAAGCAATAATGAAAGCGAAACAGAAAAAGAAACCAAAAAAGAAGATAAAAAGAGTCAGGAAACTAAACCAAAAGACAAAGCAATTGTGCGAGGAAGGTCATTAAGAGTCAGTTCAAAACATTGTTTTGCTATTTGCAAAATATTAAAGGGAAAAACTCCTGATAGAGCAATTGAGATATTAGAAAAAGTTATTGAAGGAAAACAGCCAATTATAATGAAAGGAGAAGTTGCTCATAAAAAAGGTAAGGGGATTGCAGGAGCAAAATTTCCAAAAAAAGCATCAATTGCAATAATCCATTTACTAAAACAATTAAAAGCTAATGCAATGGTTAATGGAATTGAGCATCCGGTTATCACAATTGCAAAAGCTGACAAAGCCCCTCGCCAATTTAGGCGGTGGGGGAGGAAAGCAAAAAGAACACATGTTTATTTGGAAGTAAAAGACAGAACTAAATTAATTGAAAAATAAAATGGAAGAAAGAAAATTTGTTAATTGGAAGAAAGAAGAATTGAATATAAAAAAAATTGTTAAAGAAAATTTCGGAAAGGGGAAAATCAGCAATGTTAGAATTGAATACACCCCTGTAGGAGAAAAAATTGTTATCTCCACACACAAGCCTGGATTAATAATCGGAAAACGAGGAGAAAAAATTTCTGAATTGACCGAATTTTTGAAAAAAAAATTTAAAATGGAGAATCTTCATATTGATATTGACGAGATTACCACACCTGAATTTGATGCGCAAATTGTGGCTGACAATATAGCTCTTGATTTAGAGAGATTCGGAGCATTAAGGTTCAAAGCTATTGCTTATAGAATGCTTACTAAAATAAAAGATGCTGGAGCATTAGGAGCTGAATTAAGACTTAGTGGAAAACTGCCGAGTGACAGGGCAAGAACATGGAGGTTTGCGTTTGGTTATTTGAAAAAAACAGGAGATACCTCAAAAATCGTCGATAGAGCACAAAGTGTGGCAAAAACAAAACAAGGAGTTATTGGAGTAAAGGTTGCAATCTTGCCACCAGGAACTAAAATCCATGACCATATTAATGTTGATGAAGATTTGGTTAATGAAATTAAAAAAAATGTTGAACTAAAAGAAGAATCCAACAAAACTAAATCAGATAAAAAAGAAAAATGAATGCTGAAGAAAAATTAACAAAAGAAGAAATTGAAAGCAAACTTAAAGATTTAAAAATTGAGTTGTTAAAACAAACAACGAAAAGAAAAGCAATAAAAAAAGAAATTGCACGTTTATTAACACTCCTAAATAAATCCAAGACCGATCTTGGAGGAGGGAATAAAAAATAATGGACATATGCCCAAAGTGCGGCCTTCCTTTAGAAGCTTGTGTCTGTAAAGAGATTGCAAAAACAACTCAAAAAGAAATCGTAGTGAAAACAGAAAAAAGAAAATTCGGCAAAATACAGACAATAATTACAGGGCTCGAAGATGTTGACATAAAAGACATTGCAAAAAAATTAAAAGCAAGATTGGCTTGTGGAGGAACAGTAAAAAACAACACAATCGAACTTCAAGGCAACCACAAAGACAAAATTAAGCCAATTTTGGTTGAACTTGGATTTGACGAAACACAAATAAAAGATTAAAATGGAAAACAAAACCGAAAAGAAAGAATTGAAAGAGAAGGTAAACTGTAACGACCCGTTATGCCCATTCCACGGTTTAAGAAAAAGAAAATTGAAAACTCACGGCAGGGTCTTTAAAGGAGAGGTAATTAGAAAACTGAAAAGAAGAGTAACAATCATGTTTGAAAGAGTTTTGTATGTGCCTAAATATGAGAGATACGAAAAAAGAAGAACTAAAATTCATGCGCGCTTACCAGATTGCTTAGATGATGTGATGATTGGGGATATTGTTCAGATTGAGGAAACAAGACCTATAAGTAAAACAATCCATTTTGTTGTTACCAAAATTGTTAAAAAAGCAGAAGAAAAATGAAAGCCATATCAGCAAAAGCAACACGCGGATTAAACTTGGGAAGTTTGGTGAATGTTTGTGATAATAGCGGAGCAAGGGTTGCAAAAATTGTTTCAGTAAAAGGCGGAAAGTCAAGAAAAGGAAGGATGGTTCCGGCAAAAATTGCTGATTGGGTGAAGGTGTCTGTTAGAGAAGGTGATCCAAAAATGAGAGGACAAGTTTTTGATGCAGTTATAGTCCGTCAAAAAAAGCCGTGGAGAAGAAAAACAGGAGAAAGAGTTTGCTTTACTGACAATGCTGTTGTTTTATTAAAAGATGAAAAAGGAAATCCAAAAGGAACGCAAATAAAGGGAGCAATAGCAAGAGAAGTTCAGGAGAGATGGAAGGAGGTTGCTAAAATTGCGTCAATTATTTATTAAAATGAAATCGCGATTTTCAAAAAAATGGAAATCGAGTAAACAGCCGAGAAAAAAAAGGAAATATTTAGCTAACGCTCCGCTGCACATAAAAAGAAAATTTCTCGGAGCAACGCTAAGAAAAGAGCTAAGGAAAA
>CAYNLR010000078.1:2792-3035 GCA_964398135.1 Candidatus Woesearchaeota archaeon | reverse complement strand
TCAATACGATCCTAAAATTGTTTCAGAGAAAGACTCGATAATCAAGAGGAGAAGTGAGCATGGGAAAAATTAGCGAGTTGGTGAAGAAGGTGGCGGTCGGAGGGATTATCTCTATGGTTGTCGGATGTGCTCATATAAATGAAGGTATTGTTGAGAGGAAGGTTTTTATTCCAGAGAGATACGAAAAAATAGATGTTCCATATTTTATCCCTCTCGGGTCTAGTTGTATGGTAGGGATAATTA
>CAYNLR010000078.1:0-2782 GCA_964398135.1 Candidatus Woesearchaeota archaeon | reverse complement strand
CATATTTTATCCCCCTCGGGCCTTATAGTTTTATGGTAGGGATAATTAGTATCCCATACAAAGTTCCACCGCAGCACCTTCTTTATCTACAATTTGTCGACGATAACGAAAGAGAGCATGTCAAGGTTGTTAAAGTGCCGAAACAAATTTATGGCATGGTAAATTATGGCGACTGGGTTGTTGAAACAAACTCAAAGAAGGAATTTGAAAAAATAAAAAAAGAACTCCATTAATTTTTATTTATTCAACCAAAAACACAAATTGGTTTTAAGTAAAAATTTTTTGAGTTTTTATTATGCATTTCAGAACTCGCTAATTGTGATGTTAGTTTTTATAATAGCTTGTGTAATCGATCTTCTCTTGCAAATTACAACCATCTTAATCCTTTAAAATCAAATTTGAAATCAATTACTTTTTGCTTAAATTCTTTTTTTAATTTTTTCTTATCACCGAAAAATAAGATGCTCCCGCCTCCACCAGCCCCACAAACCTTCGCTCCAATTGCTCCGTGCTTCATTCCTCTTTGAATAATTTTCTCAATTTTTGGGGGAACAATTGACTTATGTAATTTTTTTCTTTCATCAGTTTCTCTATTCATTAATTCAGCAAATTTTTCCAGATCACCTCTTAAAAGCGCATTTTTCATTTCTATTGCAATTTTCTTTATTTCCAATAAATTTTTTTCATTTTTTCCTTTCTTGAAATTGTCCATTATTGCCTTGTTTGCATCTCCTGAAAAATGCGGCTTTCCTGTGTAAACGAGGATAAGAGAATTTTCTAATTTTTTTATCAACTCTTTTTTCAAATTAAGCCGAGTAACTTTAACTTTATCATTTTTGAATTCCATAAAATTTATTCCACCCAAAGCAGAGACATAAGGGTCTTGCTTTCCACCGACTAATCCGATTGAGTTTTCTAAATTATAAACTTTTTCAGCCAATTCAATTTTATTTTTTGTTTTCGAAATTAGAGAAAGCCAAACCAAGTTCATAACACTGCTTGTTCCTAAACCACTTGAAGTAGGAATATTGCCGTAATATCTTAAGCTTACATTTTTATCAGACGATACAACCTCTCCGGCGATGTATTTGTTTATTGCAGCATTTAAAACAGCTCCGCCGTATTTTTTCGGGAATGGCTGAATGTCTGTTGTTCCGCCTCCAAAATCAATCCTTATAGGAGCCTTAACTTTTTTTATAATTTTCATCTCTTGCTATAAATTTAATTTCTTTATTAATTTTATCTTTAAAGTTTCAAGTGCAAATCATTTTATTAACAAGCTTGCTCCGATTATTCCCGGATGCTTTAAATTACTCCAAGTTATGTTGACTTTTCTTTCTAGAATCACATATTTCTTTGTTTGTTTTTTAATCATATTCAAAAACTTATCTCCGCATTCTGTAATTCCGCCAGCCAAAATAACAACTTCTGGATCAAAAACATTTATCAGTGAAGCAATTCCTTGTCCTAAATATTCTGTAACAATATTCAGAATTTTTTTGGATTTATTATCGTTTCTTTCCAACAAATCTTTTATAAATAAATTTTTACCGAAATATTTTCTAATTAACTTTTTGTGCATCTGCCACAAATCCTCAAAAAATTTTCCATTATCTAAAATAATGTGGCCGAGTTCTCCGGCAAAACCCTTACCATAATAAACCTCTCCGTTAATCACTATCCCGCCTCCAATCCCTGTTCCGAGAGTTAAGACAATAAAATTCTTTTTTTTGCATCCCAATTTTGCTTCTGCTAAAGCAACACAATTAGCATCATTCTCAACTCTTACTTTTGTTTTAAATTTTCTTTCAAGAATTTTTTTTAAATTAAAATTTTTCAGAGGCAGATTAGGAGGATTTTTAATCACACCGTTTTCTAAAGGTCCTGGGGATGCGACACCAATTCCTTTAACATTTTCTCCCATCAAGCTTGAAATAGAATCAACAAGAGCTTTAATCAGAAGATTTTTTTGTTTTGGAGTTTTAATTTTTTTATATTCCAAGATTTTATTTCCTCTTACAAGTGATGTTCTTAAATTACTCGCACCCAAGTCAACGGCAATAACATCTTTACGCTCTCCCATATTTATCCTCCAATCTCACTTCATCATTTTCATCAAACTTGCCAAAAGAAACTTCAAGAACTTCAACTTTATTTTTCCAGGCAGTGATTCTATGTGGGGTTTTTTTCTTAATCTTAATTACATCTCCTTTTTTAACTTTAATTTTTTTCTCACCTAATTGGACAATAGCTTTATTAAAAAAATACCACAACTCGTCTCTTTTTTTATGAAACTGCAAACTAATTGATTGTTTTGGTTTAATCTCGAGAATCTTAACAGTACATTTTTCATTAAGAGCAAATTGCTTAAAACAACCCCAAGGTTTTTTCACCTCTTTCATTAATAAAAATAGCTTTCGATATTTAAAAATCTATTTACAAGTTGAAAAAGATACTGCATAAAATATTTAAAAGTTCAATTCCTAAAAAATGATGATGAAAACAAACATTTTGATTGTTGGAGGGGGGCCGGCAGGCATAGTAGCTGCACTAACAGCAAGAAAACATTACCCGGACAAAGAAATAATTTTAATAAGAGAATTTAATGATTGTGTTATTCCGTGTGCTATTCCTTATATGTTTAAAACATTGAAAAAACCAGAAGAAAACGCAATGCCAGACGCACCACTTAAAAAAAATAAAATTAAAATTTTAATCAACGAGGTTATTGAAATAAACAAAGAACAAAAAACAGTTTCTCTTAAAAACAATCAGAAAATTT
>CAYNLR010000077.1:0-3072 GCA_964398135.1 Candidatus Woesearchaeota archaeon | reverse complement strand
ATAACAATTCTTCATCAGCTCTGAGCTCGACTCTTTTTTTGATTTTATTAACAATAGCCCGGATAGTGGCATCTGAATCTAAAAAGAATTTTTTGTTTGAAGTGTAAACTACAATATTGGCGCCCTCAAAATTTATAGAACTTACAACACCTTTCGGTAATTCTGCTTTTATTGCTTTTAAAATATCTGTCATTTTATAAATAGCAGCAAGTTTACCAAATTATAACCAGATTTTTTCATCTCAAAACATCTAAGATTTCAGTGATTTTATTTCTGCTCTGTATAAACAGCAACTGCTTTTTGCTTCGCTACCTGCTTTATCCCGTCTTTTGTAATTGTAAATACATCAACTCCAAATCCGGATGCGGTGTCTCTTTCAGAAGAGGCCTTTATTGCTTCAATTGCAAGCTTAACCCCTTCTTCAATTGTCATGTCTTTTTTATATTGTCTTTCAAGAAGCCCTAAGATATAAGGCATTCCTGATGAAAAGTTTGCATCATAATCTTCTGTTTTCATAACACTCCCGTCTGGTCCGATGGAATAAAGTTCTGTTGTTCCGTCTTCATTGATTCCAGCAACCATTGTTCCAGCCATGAAAGGTATCATTGATGGTTGTCTTATGTTTTTATAAGCTATCATAGCAATGAGATTCGCAGCTTCTTTCACAGAAGGCCTTTTTTTATCCCTCAACTCCTTTAACTTTAATTCTGCACAGATTAATTTTTTTAATAATTGAGCATCAGATACCGAACCTGTCCATGACATTATAAGATAATCATTTACTTTTATTACTTTTTGCTTGTTTTTATTAGTAACTATTTGCCCGCCAAGAGTGACTTTTCTGTCACCAGCCATTACAACGCCATCCTTACAAACAATCCCAACCAAACTAGTTCCTGTCTTTAAAATATGTTTTTTTAAATCTTCATTCATTTTAAGAGCACAGAATTTATGTTATTACGATACTTTAACTATTTATAAATCTTTTGTTTGCGTAACATCAACTAAAAACCAAATTAAAGCAGCTAAATTTAATGCCGCATTGATAAATTTAAAAACTCTTTTTTCTTAATCTGAATATGAAATCTTATGAAGAGATGTTAGAAGAGGCGTATGCTAAGATTAAACCTATTGAAAAACAAGGAAGGTTTGAGATTAAGAGTGCTGAAGGATATCATGAAGGCGGCAAGACTATTATCTCCAATTTTCTCCAGATTGCGAATTGTTTGAGAAGAAATCCAGAGCATTTAGCAAAATTTTTATTTAGAGAATTAGCAGCGCCGGGCGAGATTGCAGGTGATAGATTAATTCTTGCAAGGAGAATTTCATCACAAAGTATTAATGATAAAATAAAAAAATATGTTAAGAATTTTGTTATTTGCTCTAATTGTGGGAAGCCGGATACAGAATTGATTGAAGATAAAGGGGATATTTTCATTAAATGTCTTGCGTGTGGGACTAAAAAGCAGATTCCTAAGCTTTGAAAAATTGTAAGGAGGTAGCATGGTAGAAGGATATTGTGTTAAATGTAAGAAAAAAGTCGAGATACAGGATCCACAGGAATCAAAGACAAAAAAAGGAGTAAAAATTGTAAAAGGCAAATGCCCTGTTTGTGGAACAACTGTTTGTAGAATCGGCGGAAATTAAGATTTTGAGAAAATTGAATTTAATAGAGAAAGTTAAAACTCGCTTTCTTTTGTTTCGAGTAGTCCTTCTTTTTTTAATTTTTCAATTGCTGCCTTAGAATATTTAAATATCACATCTCCTTTATTATCATCAAATTCCCATGGCTCAACAATCACAACATCCCCTTCTCTTAACCACATTTCTCTACGCAATCTTCCAGGGACTCTGCAATTTCTCGTTTTTCCATCCATGCACGAAATTAACATTCTTCCAGCACCAACCCGTTGAGTGATAATTCCAATTACTTCTCTTCCTTGCGGAATTTTTACCCTTCCAATCTCAGTTGAATTTTCAACTGAAGCTTTATTTTTATTTTGAAATTTGTCAGACGCCATATTTTAGAAAAAAATATTTGGTTTATAAAATTATAGTAACGCAAGAGCAACAGGAATGTTCTGGATTTTTTTAATCCCCTCTTCAGAAATTAACCCAACCTCTTTTGATACCTCAACACTCTTTTCTCCAACAATAAAAAAACAAGAATCCTCAAGCTGCTCTTTCCTGATAATCTCTTTGATCTCTTCTCTATTTTTCTTCTCACCTTTAAAAAAATCTCCAGTTAAATCAAGCTGTCTTTCTCCTTCTTCAAATTTTTTATCAATCAGCTCATAATCGCAAATAGCAACGACATTACGATAAGATTTGTGAATTTTTATTAGCATAATAATAAAATATAAAAAGGGTTAATAAACTTTTATAATATCAATTTTCTTAAATAACCAAAAATATTATAATCTTATTTGCTTTAACAAAAATATGAGAAGGGTATTGATTGAAAACACAAGAAAGTTGAGAAAGGCGATTCCAAAAATAGAGAATAAAATAAAAATTAGAATCAATCTTGTTAAGGGCGGGGCGGTGATTAAGGGAGAGGAATTAAACGAGTTTATAGTTGAGAAAATCTTGTTTGCTATTGATTTCGGATTTGATACCGAGGAGGCGTTGTTGTTGAGAGACCAAAATTTTGTTTTAGAATTCATTGATATAAAAAAATATACACGAAGGAAGAATTTAAAAGATGTACGGGCAAGAATTATCGGAAAAAAAGGAAAAGCTCGAAAAAAAATTGAGGAATTAACCGGCGGCTCGATTGCAATTAAAGGAAATAAAATAGGATTGATTGTGGATTCAACCCATCTTGACTCAGCAACTAATGCAATTATTTCTTTGATTCAAGGCTCAAAGCACGGAAATGTTTTTTCTTATCTCGAAAAACAGAACAAAAACCTCAAAAAATTTGATATGAGCGATTTAGGGTTGCGATAAATTGAATCCAACATAATATTTGAAAAATTCAAGAACAAAACCCTCTTTCATAACTCGGCTTAAACATCTCGAAGAAAATTAGTTTTATCCATCCTATAAGAGGAATTCTGAAAACCGCCT
>CAYNLR010000076.1:0-3123 GCA_964398135.1 Candidatus Woesearchaeota archaeon | reverse complement strand
TAATTGGATATAGCATAGATAGTTCTCCATAACTCAAAGCATAAACATAAATAATTGTTGATATTCCATAAAGACAAAGACCCAATATCAAATACCAATTTGTTAGAAGAGACATTACATTAAAGCTTAAGTTGGCAGAACCTTTTTTGAAGAATAATTGTCCCAAACTTCCCAAAAACGCTGCGAATAGCACCAACAAAATTATTTTCCCGCTCATTTTCTCCACCTTTTCATTAATCTATTAGTGGTAAATTTTTTAAAATATTTTGCCAACTTTTTCTTTAACTTTTCGATCTTTCTCTCCAGGTGTTTATCCAATCTATTGTATGCTTTGGCGAGTTTCAAAATTCCGGTTTTAACAAAACTGCCGAGTTTCAAAATCTTTGTTTTTTTCAAAAATCCGGCTTCTTTTTTCTCAATAAGATGAAAACCGTGGGTTGTTTTTTCCCAGAAATGAGGAAGTTTTATTAACTGGGCAAAGGCTTTTATTGAGGC
This sequence comes from Candidatus Woesearchaeota archaeon, assembly GCA_964398135.1. Lineage (GTDB taxonomy): Archaea > Nanobdellota > Nanobdellia > Pacearchaeales > GW2011-AR1 > CAYNLR01. Next base: position 2,628 of record CAYNLR010000076.1, on the reverse strand, counting down.
AAAACCCATCAGAAGCCAGTAAAACGGAGCCAGCAAGCTCCATTTGATTAAATTATAAAATTCTCTCTCAACGCATCCAAGAAGGGAAAGATAAATAAAAATAAAGTTTCCTATAACTAAAGAAAATAAACCGGGATAAAAAACAATGGGGGGAAACAACGCTTTAATAGTTAGCCAATTTGTTGTAAACCAGAGAATTGTTAAGGCCCAGAAAAACAGATTTAAAATTGGAATCAAAGGCGTTCCTCCGACAAAAAACAGGAACGCAAAGAAATTTTTTAATCGGAATTCTTTTAAACTCCGAACTGGATGCCTTAAATGAACGAGAGAAGTTTGAATATAACCTTTAACCCATCTTGACCTCTGCCTTATCCATCCGTGCAATTTTGAATTTGCCTCTTCCCACGTTGTTGATTCTATAATTCCGGTATCATATCCTTTTTTATAGATTCTCATTCCGAGGTCGCAATCTTCGGTAACATTGTAAGGGTCCCATCCGCCGAGTTTCTTGATAATCTCCACTTTGAAATGGTTTGAAGTTCCGCCGAGAGGAATAGGATAATTTCTCGCCATCAGACCGGGCAAGTACAGGTCAAACCATGTGCAGTATTCAGAAGTGAACAATTTAGTTAGAATATTTTGATCTTTGTTGTAGTAATTTAATTTTGCCTGCACGCACGCATATTTTTCTGGAAGTTTTTTAAAGGCGAGATACGCTTTTTTCAGTTGGTCTCTCTCTGGCATATCTTCCGCATCATAGAGGACGAGGTATTCTCCTTTAACTTTTGTCAATCCCACATTAAGGGCTTTCGGCTTTGTTTTTGGGTATGTGTTTGGCAGGATAACAATTTCAAAATATTCCGGAAGTTTCATTTTTTTAACAGCCTTAATTGTTTCCGAATCGTCTTCTTCAAGCAGAAATTTCACATCCAGTTTATTTTTGGGCCAGTCAAGATTTTGTATTGCAGAAACAATCTGTTTAAGGACTTCGGTTTCCTTGTAAAGAGGAATTAAAAGAGTATATACGGGCAGTTTTTTATCGTCTATTCTTTTAATTTCTTCTTCTGAAAATTTCATTGGCTTGTAATTTATTGCATTAAACACAAGGTCAAGTTTGAAAAACAGCGAGAAAAGATAAAAGAAAGTGCAAAAACCTATAAAAATTATCAAGGGATTAACACCAAAGAAATGCCAGAATCCTCCGAGCAATGCAATGCAAACGATCCCAAGAACTGAAAGAAACTGGATATTCTCAATGGTCAGGGTTTTCTTCGCAGAGTATATTTCAGGAATATAAAGATAATCGTCTTCGCCGATGGAAATATTAATTTCTTTTTTTTCGGATGCATGCGGATAAACAAGGAATGAGAAAATTGTGTTTAAAGGTCTGAAAATTTTGGGAACTTTGATTTCTTCTCTGAGGGGAATTTCGGCGTATCCGATTTTCAGATTTTTAAAATCGGGATAATTTTTTAAAAATCCTCTTTTAAGCAGAGTTTTCTTTGAAAACAACAAAAAGCCAATATGTTGTTTCGTTATGTGTTTTGTATAAAAATTATAATGTTTTGATTCTATTTCGCCAATAATCATATCATTGGAATTCAGCAATTCCGAAATTGCTTTTATTTTGCTGAAAAGTATATTTATATTTCTAATGATGCAGATCGTGTCATATCCGCACAGTTTTAAAGCGTATTGGGTTCTTTTTTTGGTATTTTTAATATTTAAAAATTTCATTGGTTTTTCCTCTTTTAACTTTTTCCTTCCAAATGCGAAAATTTCGTATTTTTTAAATTCTGGGGCAATCAGGTCTGTTAATTTATTTTGCTCCGTTTCGTTAAGTTTTTTCTCGACAATAAAAGATACACCCTCCATTAAATGAAAATAATTCATATTTTTACTATCCCATTACTGAACAGGATTCCCGCAATTTACATTTATATTGTAATGCTTATGTAATTGTTCCGTAATTATTTGAAAAAATCTTTAAATATTTAAATAATTATTATTTTATGGAATATATAAAAGCAGGAGTAATTGGGTTTTGCGTGTTAATGGTATCGGTGATTTTTATTCAATCTGCATATGCCCTAAATATAAATACACAGTATTTCAACATAACCTTTGATGAGCAACATGGCGGAGTTGTAACGAGTTTGCAATATAAAGGAGTTGAATTTTTAACGGGAGACGGAAACGGAGTATGGGGAACAATTGGCTTGAGAAGAAGTACGTGGAACGGAACGGGAGATGTTTGCACAAGGTGGGCAACAGACATGTATTATCAGTACGATCAGAACCACAAAATAACCGTAAAAAACAAGACAAATAGGTATATAGTAACAATAGAACCAAACGGAACAAGTCAGATTTTGGGCAATAACAAGAAAATTGTCTGGTACATTCCAAAGAACAGCACGATGATAAAAGTAAAATATAGTCCAGGATATAAGAATGAATATTTGTATATACCTTTCATAAGAAACTATAATATGGGAATAGGCATCTTAACCTATTTCACAACCCTTGGACAAATTATAACAGCGACTCCTACCAACTATTGTAAATCGAACTGGTACAGGTCATCATTGGCAGATTATAAATTGTATAAAGGAACTCAGACCGTTG
>CAYNLR010000075.1:0-3223 GCA_964398135.1 Candidatus Woesearchaeota archaeon | reverse complement strand
TGAAGACTTCTAAGTTTTTTGAAATGTTTAGTAATATGAAGCAACTTTATTATTCCCTATTTTCAATCTTTTTTTTCAATTCCTCAACAAAATCATCAAACTTAGCCCCAAATCTAATTTCTTTTTTCCCTCGCTCTCTGATTGCAATTGTCCCTTCCTTTTCCTCTTTATCTCCGATTGTTATAATGTAAGGAATTTTCATTAGCTCTGCATTTCTCACTTTTTCATTAACAGTTGTGGAATCAAAATCAGAATCTGCTCTGATTCCTAATTGTTTTAGTGAAGACAAAATTTTCTCAGCCGCTTTAATATTCCTGTCTGTAAAACTTAGAACTCTTACTTGGATAGGCGAGAGCCACACAGGAAGATTTCCTTTTGTGTGTTCCAGTAAAATCCCTATAAATCTCTCTAATGAGCCATAAATCACTCTATGAACCATAATCGGCCTTTTTCTTTTATTATCCTTATCAGTGTATTCAAGCTCAAATCTTTCAGGCATTGCAAAATCTAATTGAATTGTTGCACATTGCCATTCTCTCCCTAATGAATCTTTAATATGAAAATCTATTTTTGGTCCATAAAAAGCCCCTTCACCTTTATTCACTTTATATTTAATTTTCTTTTTCTCTAAAACATCTCCTAATATTTTTTCTGCTTTATCCCAAATACTATCATCACCAATTCTTTTTTCAGGCCGCGTCGATAACTCTACCCTATAATCAAACCCAAATTTTTTATAGAATTTGTCAATTAAATTAATTATATTAATTATTTCTGATTTCAAATTTTTTTCACTACAAAAAATATGGGCGTCATCTTGAGTAAATTGGATAAGTCTGAATAAACCGGCTAAAACTCCTGAGAGTTCTTTTCTATGCACAATTCCTAATTCTCCGATTCTTAATGGCAGATCCCTATAACTTTTCGGTGAGTTTTTAAAAACAAGTATGCAGCCAGGACAATTCATCGGCTTAACCCCGAACATTCTTTTTTCATAATCTGTCAAAAAAATATTTTCTTTATATTTTTCCCAGTGTCCTGAAATTTGCCAAAGTTTTTTATCGAGGATTTGCGGTGTTGCAATTTCTTTATAACCTGCTTTCTGATGTTCTTCTCTCCAGAAATTAACCAACTCTTTATAAATAATCATTCCATTGTTATGCCAAAAAACCATTCCAGGAGCTACTTCATTAAACGAAAATAAATCCAATCTTTGTCCGAGGATTCTGTGGTCGTATTCCTTTAACTTTGATGTATCGAGAGTTGTTTTTGAAATTTGACGAAGAAGTCTTTTGTAATCGTATTCTTCTTTTTCCTCTTTAATCTGAATCTCTCTTGATAACTCAGCTAAAGGATGGCCCTTACATTTTAATTCAAATTCTTTGTAATAACCAAACGGAGCCCTATAAATTTCAACCCCTTTTTTTCTTAAAATTTCCTCTGCTTCTTCTAAAACTTTTTTTGCAAAGTCCGGTGCTGCCAATGATGAAGAGAGATGAGCGTAAGGATAAAGAACAATTCTCTCTGCCTTAACCTTATCTTTTAAATCAAGAACATTAGAAACAAGTTCATCAACAGATTTTTTTTGGCTGGTTTCGTCGGATTTTTCAACTGCTACAAAAATTCCAAGCGGATTCTCAATTAAAACTTCTTCTTTTGATTTTAATTCTTCTGGCTCTTTAATCGCTTTTTTCAGTGGCTTAAATTTTAAATAATCACAATGCAAAGATAAAATTTTCATAACATCACCAAGATTTTTTATTTTATAAATTATTCTAAAATATAAAAAATCAGAAAAACTAAAACAAAATCCCCACGACTTAATAACCTATCACAAAATAAAATTTCAAATTAAACTTGCATGCATGTTAAAAGGTTACTTCTATTTAGAGATTTAAAGATAGCAGAGTGATTTGTTCAAAACAGCTTTATAGAAGTGATTAAGAACTAAACTGATTTACCAACATCACACATCTATAAAAATGAGAAGATTAATTAAAAACATTTAAATATTTCTTTATCGTAAATTACTTGAAAATGAATATTGTAGAGAGGTGCCCGACGGGAATTAAAGGTTTTGACGAGATTTGCGAGGGCGGTTTTGTTAGGAATTCCAGCAATATTATAATCGGTGGGCCGGGTTCTGGAAAAACAACTTTTCTTTTAGAATTTTTATGGAATGGTGCAACAAAATTTAATGAAAACGGATTGTATTGCTCTTTTGAACCAGACATCGTCGAGACATTAAAAGACGGCCTTGTTTATGGATGGGATTTTGCAAAATTAAACGAGCAAGACAAAATTAAATTTATGAAATTTTCTCCCTCAACATCTATTGGAGATTTAAAATCAGAGCTGACAAAACTTATTGCAAAATATAATATAAAAAGAATTTGCTTTGATCCCATTTCTGTTGTTGCACTAAACTTAAATGATGAAGGAAAAATTAGGGAAGCAATTTTTGATTTGTGTTTGTTAATGAAGCGGTTGAAAGTTACTTCCTTATTCTCTGACGAATCAATCGAAACCAATAAATTAGTAGAAGAAAAAGAACTTGGCAAAACCGACATTATGAAATTCTTAACAGATTCGGTTATAATTCTGTATGATTATCCTTCTGCTTTCTCTATTGATAGGGCGTTGAGAATAATAAAAATGCGGCGAACAGACCACGAAAGAATGCCTGTTGGCATGAAAATATCAAAAAAAGGAATTGAAATTTTTAGATTGACTGACGAAAATTCTGAATAAGCAAGCAATTTATGGAAAGAAGTAAAAAATTTAAGATTTGCACATTTCAAATTGTTGTATCTAACAAGAGGTAACAAATGGAAACTTTTAAAAAGCATTATTTTTTATAATTTATATGGAAATGAAAGGATTTACTCTTCAAAACTGGAGATTGAAGCTTATTAGATACCCTGTAGAAGACGCATATTATTACGACGAGGAAGAAGGACTGATTGTTGTAGCCGACGGAGTGACTCGCGATTGTTTAAACGGCCAGGCAGTAATTGAAAGTTTAAAATCATTACCGAGTATTTTGTTGTATTATCCAAGACCAAGTCCTGCCAAAAACATAGCAGATTTAACATGCAATTTATTCCCGATGTTGATAAGTGATTTTGAGTGTAAAGATGAAAAAGCAATTAAGCAGACTTTTAAGAAAATTAATGAAGGAATAAAAAACTGGAATGAAAAATACAAATCAGTAAAAGGGGAG
>CAYNLR010000074.1:0-3232 GCA_964398135.1 Candidatus Woesearchaeota archaeon | reverse complement strand
TGTTGCTTGCTGCTGTTGACAAAAATAATAACAAAGTAATCTTAATTCAACCAGCAAGTGATATAGAAAACGGAAATATTGTAGCTTAACATAATAATTTTTATTCTTCTTTGCTACTAATTAAATGAGTGCAATCTCAAAACATTATTTTCATCACCCTTATTATACTTTGGGAGTTAGTGATAATTTAAGTGAGTATTTAAGCGACAGGTATAATATAAAATTTGAATCAAAAAAGCTGGATGGTGGAATGGGTGGTTAAGAAAAGTTATTATTACCAAGACAGACGGAATGGAGATAATTTCAACTTTAAGAGACAAGCACGACAATGATTTGATTTTTAGGTTTGATCCTGAATCTTATCCGTCGTTAAATCGTAAAGCGGAGTTTAGAAGAACTATTCACAGAAATTGATTTTAACCCAGACCCAACAACTTTTTTTTAACACATCAAAATAGATAATAAAGAAGAAGTAAAAATAAGTTAATTACACAAAAAATTAATAAATTAATCTAATCCAAAAATTCTTCTCCAGAAACTTTTAGGACGAGAATTTTTCTTACCCAATACTTTTTCAGCAATTTCTATATATTTTTTTGAAACCTTGCTTCTTGGATGTGTGTGGATAACTGCGTCGCGTTTTGTTAAAGCTTTTTGAACAGAAGAATCCTCAGGCACAACTCCGATAATACGGGTTTCGAGCATTGATTTTATCGACGACAAAGGCATTTCATATTTTGCATTTTTATGTCTTGTAACAATCACGCCTTTAACCTCTTTATTCATATCTTTTGCAACCTTGACTGTTTTAAGAGCATCAGTTACAGCAGGCATTTCAGGGATTGTAACGACTATAATCTCTTCACCAGCCTCCAAACTCGCCATAACCTCTGGCCCGAAACCAGCCGCAGTATCGAGAATAATAAAGTCAGAAAATTTTTTTAGCTCTTTAACTATTTCCGGAAGTTTTTTTGCATTCGACTTTGATAGTTCTTTTACTGATAGAGACGATGGAATAATTTTTGTTCCTGAAGAATGTTCATAAATAGCTTCTTCAATGCTCGCCTTTCCTTTTAAAACATGATTAAGAGTAACAGGAACAATCGGAGCACCAAGGTGCACACCAATATTAGGAGTATTGAGATTAGCGTCAACTATAATAACTTCTCTATTTAATTTATTTAAAGCAGCTCCAAGGTTTATTGCTGTCGTGGTTTTGCCAACACCGCCTTTTCCCGAAACAATTGTAATAATCCTACCCATTTTTACTCAGAAAGAAAATGCTTAACTTCGCTTATAAATCTTTCGAGCACTTCGTGGTATTCTTTTAATTTATCCATGTTGATTTCTGTTGTTCTGTTGGGTTCTATAACTTTGAGACAAACATTCTTCCTGAATTCTCCAATCCTTGTTTTATTTAATTCAGGAATTCTTTTGAAAAAAATATAAAGAGGAATTGTTTCTTGCACTGCTTTTAATTTTTTAAAATATTTTCTCATAAACTCAACGCGTTCTTTTGGTGAGGTGGGGCGGCGGGGGATCTTCTTATCTTCTATCGCTTTTTCAATCATCTTATCAAAACTAATCTCAATCATGCTTTTCCATCTCGCAATAAGATTTAAAATTACATCACAAGTTTTAGTATATTTCAAACTAACATATAACAAATGGTCAGCACTTATCTTCTCTTTTAAAATTTCAGACACCATTTTAATTATTATTTTAGATATTTTATAAATTTATTGAACAAATGAAAGATAAAATAGTATTTATATGTTGTTATATTGTTTATAAAAATTTTTCAGGAAAACTTTCTATGCTTCTTTTTACACAAACCAAAAATTCTCTAATTTTATTGACGTCTATTATTTCATAAGTATCCCCAAGAAAAATCACAAATTTATCTCTTCTTACAAATTCCAACGATGCATGCTCGTGCTTTTTATTTATCTTTAAAATTTTAATTAAATTGATTATATCTTTTTTATCCAAATATCTCAACGCAATTTTTTCCTTAAAAGTTTTTAAATTCATTTGAGGAGTTTTGTAAAGTTTGACCCTCTTAAAAGCATGTTCATAATAAAGAAACGCTTTTATAAGCTCAACAACAGAATCAGCAAGCTCTTGTAAAATTTTAATTAATAACCTATTGTCCTTTAAAATTGTTAGAGAAACATAAGCCATTCTATCCGCAATTTTCAAATGCTCTCGAGCATTTTCAAGATGCTGGCGCCATTTTATCTGGTTTTGCATAAAATATGAATGTAAAATAACTATTTAGGATTTGTTGTGATAGAACATAACAATACAAAAATTGATAAACAGAAAATTAGATTTCAAATTAATTAGCATTATTTTGCTTTAATTTAATAATTGCGTCTGCAATATCGCCGTCATTTTCTTTAAGAATCTGCCTAACTTTCTCTTCACTTGCTCCTGTTTTTTCCATGACCATCTTAACATCTTCGTCGCTAAAATTTTGTCTTGTTTCTTCTCTTGTCTCTCCGCTAATTTGAAAACTCTCTTGCCCCTGCATAACAATTTTTGTCACACTTGGCTCATCAATTATAATATTAGAATCCTCAAGTTCAATAATAACCCTCTTTGCATCAAGAGGTGTCTGAGAAATCCCCATTCTCTTCATAATTTTCTGCACCTGTGCTTGATTAATTTTAGTGAACATTTCAACCTAAAAAAATATTTAACCCGATTACAAAAGCAATAACAATTATAATCGCAACTATAACCGCACCAGGACCAAATTTAATTTTAGAATCATACTCCTCGTTATAACGCATAAGCCCACCAATTGCTCCGGGTGTGTTTATTTCTACCATAATTACTAAAACTGATTAGGATTTATAAAATTATCTAATTCCTCGTGTGTCAAAGATGGTTAAAAATTAAAAGAAAATAATAAGTTTCTTGGTAATATTTCAATTTTATCGTGATTGCTATACAAACAAAGACTTTTTTGAAGCTGTGGGATTACCAAAAATTATGAATGGTTTGATGGTTTATTAACAAATTGTTTTATTATGGATTTTCTATTTCAAATCTCTTAAAAATAGGATTATAAAAACATGGAAGAAGTTGAAAAGATCGACGGCAAACTCTCTGAAATTGGAAGATTGTGTTTCTTTCATAAAGGATGTATATATTAAAAATAACTAATTTTCTCAACCCTACAAAATTCCAAATCTTAGTCTTATAAAATGCATGATGGTTCCTG
>CAYNLR010000073.1:0-3238 GCA_964398135.1 Candidatus Woesearchaeota archaeon | reverse complement strand
CAATTGTCCTGCCGTTTGCACTAGTTCCGTCTCGTGCATCATTCACAATTCCGATAATGTAGTGTGCTGCCGAGCAAAAAGAACTACTCAAAACGATTGCAAATATAAAATACATGAACAAAGATAAATAACCCCTCATTTTTTTCTCCTATTTTTCTTAAGATCTTCTTCTATTAAAATTCTTCTCTTCTCAACATCAAATTTTATAATAATTTTCTTTCCTGCCCTTAAATTTAATGTATCTACAATAGGTTTCGGAATTTTAACTCTCTCTCCTTTCTGCACAACCAAATCCTTAAAAATTATCTCTCCCATACAATCGTCCAAACCGATTCAGTCTTTTCAAGTACTTTTTAAATCCTGTTTAGATACTATAATTATACTTTTAAAAGTATTTAAATCTTTGCTTTTGAAATTTAAATCAACGGGCTAATATAAACTTCAATTAAAGCAGCAATTACCAATAAAAAAATAGAAATCAGGCAAAGGATAAAAACATCTGTAAGAATCTTTCGCACCTTCCATCTATCAAAAAAATCTTTATTCGCGATAGAAACATAAATGATTCCGCCGGCTAAAGCTATTGTTAAATAAGCCAACATCTCGGGAATGCCGTGCAAAAAATATTTTAAAAACGCGATTGGCAAGGCTGCTAATCCAAATGCTTTCTTAGCAAGACTACCAATAACAAAACCCATAATACTTGCATTCCATACAATAACAAAAATTGCTCCTGCCCCATAAAAGAAAGCAAGTATTAGAGAGATTAACAAAACTCTCAAATTGTTAAATAAAATTATAAAAAAACTCTCGTTTGTAATTGCATTTCCTGTATGTGCCATTGACCTAATTCCTTCTACAACCGAAGACTGCAAATCAAATAAAACAGCCACTTTCTCTTCACTTAGGACAGCGGCCCAAAAAGAAAAAGAAACAACAAATCCTATAAATAAAAACAAAAGAAAAACAAGCATTTTCGAGTGCTTCTTCAAAATCCATTCTTCTGACTTATAACTTTCTTCGTTAACTTCCTCGCTTTTAATTGCTCCCTGAACAACATACAAACAAGACAATACTGTAAGAAAAACCATTATCAAAGAGGCATATCCTGGAAAAAGATAGGCACTCAATAAAATAGAAAGCGAAGAGTAGAAAATTCCGATAAACATTACTTCAAGAGGATGTCTTTCTGCTTTTCTCGGGTCAAAAAGAATTTTAAACATTTTCCGATAAATTTAAAATGCGAAACCTTTATATACTTTTTTAAGAGTTATTAAAAAATGAAAAAAAGGTTATTGGTGTTAGCTGCTTTGTTTTTGGTTGTTTGTTTTGCATCGCGTGTTTTTGCTGCAGACGATTTTACGCACATAATTTCAAACTCTGAGGATTGGAGAGATGTATACTCTTCAATTTTATATGCCAATCTAAAAGGTGTTGGAAGTAATTTTCTTGTCAGCACAAGACATGGAACAATAATCCTAAACGAAATTCCTAAGAATAATAAAATAAGAGTAATGACTTCAAAAAAATCTCCTTATGTTTTCAACTACCCAAGTTTAATAAAATCTCGAGGATTTAAGGATGCGGATGAGATTGTTGCCGAAAACTTCAACCTAAAATTAATTGATGATTTAAAAGAAGTAAATAATTTCATTATAGTTGATGATTCTTACGGATTTAATGCGATAGCTGTTGCACCATATGCTGTAAAAACTCATTCATGGGTTTTCTTTGCAAACGACTTAAACATTTTCAAGATTGACTCTATTTTAAGCAAGAGGAATATTAACAAGATAATAATCTACGGCTATACTACAAGAAGAGTTAGAGATGTTTTATCAAAATATAATCCAGAAATAATTAACACAGGTGACAGATTCCAAGACAATATAGAAATTGTAAAAAAATATCTTAAAATAAATCCCACCAAACAAGTAATTCTCTCTAACGGCGAATTCATAGAAAAAGAAATTATGGCTGGTGATCATCCATTGCTTTTTACTGGAAAAGAAAATGTTCCGGATAAAATAAGAGATTATTTAAAAAATTCAGAAATAACAATTGGAGTTTTAATTGGAAATGATTTGATAGGAGCTGCAACAAACATAAGAAGAACTACCGGGATAAGTGTAATGGTAAAATTTGCAAGGGGTGCGAGAGGTCAAACAGGAGGGGTTGCGGCTGTTGAGGGTTTAGATATCTTCCCGGTTCCGACACCCCACGTCTCATTATCATTATATTCAATAAAATACAACAAAGCAAGTTCCCAGTTAGAAGTTACTTACAAAAGCGATTCTAACCTTCCTATATATTTAAAGGGAACAATAACTCTTATTTCTGAGACAGAAACCACAAAAGTTGGAGATCTTGAACCGATATTCATAGCTCCGGGAGATTATAAAACAATTGTTTATCCTCTGGACATATCTCCATCAGAGAATTTAGAAGCAGAATTCCATGTATTATTCGGAGAAACAGCTTCCTCGCTTGACAGAATTTTGGAAGGAAAAGCTCGCGTTGATATTATTAATGTAATAGATAGATGTAAATTCGACCAAGAAAACATAAAATCAGTAAAGTACAGCAAACAGAAAAAATCGTTTTTAATAAAAATAAAAAATACAAAAGAAGTGGATTGTTGGACAGATGTAGAAATAGAAAATTTAATAGTAGACTCTGTACCGAAAACTATCGGAACAGAAAATAATATTAAAATACCTTCAGGAAAAACAAAAACAATTCGAATAAAAGAAAAACTAACAAATGAAGATTTGGAAAACAATCCTTCAGTAAATTTGATTGTATATTCCGGAGAAAAAGAAGATAGCCTTGTCAATGTATTAAAAGGAAATTTCCCTCTAAAAATAGAATTTCTTTCAACACTAACCTATGCCCTAATAATCTTAATTGCAATAATTTTAATACTGATAATTATCATCATAATTAAGAAAAAGAAAGAAGAATATTAAACTTAAAAAATTAAATACCTCTGATTAAAACTTTCCATGAAAAAGCCGAAACCTTCTCAAAAAGTTAGAAATAATAATAAAAGCAGGACTAAAGATGTGCAATTAAGAAGATCTATTATGGTTCTTGCTGCAATCTCTATAATCGGATTTGCTCTTACATTGCTTTTCTTGGGTGAGGGGGTTATGAATAGCGGAGTAATCAAAGAAATCGGAATTCAAGGAAGAGACTTCTACGGAATATTTTTTATTATCTCAATTTTATTTATAGC
>CAYNLR010000072.1:0-3331 GCA_964398135.1 Candidatus Woesearchaeota archaeon | reverse complement strand
TCTCGTCAAACTGCCTTCCATTACTTCGCTTCTTATACAAACTTGCTCTCTCTGCCATTTTCTCTTACCCTATTCTCCCGTATCACATTATAATTGTGGAGATCTATTAAATCTTGAATTTTCAATTTATTATAAAGGCTCGTAAAATGTGGAGTTTTTTCATGATTTGCTAATTCGTTGTAATGTTCTGCTCTTTCTTTATACACTTTAACAAGATTTTTAAATATAATCCTTCCTTCCGAAGGAATTGAATTGTCGTCAAAATTTTGAAATTGAGTATCACGATAGCCAATTAAAAATAATAATTCGTAAACATCCCAATAACACGCAATATCACTTAAATAGCTTTCTAGGGTTATATTCTCAATCTTTCTATTTATAGTCTCAATCTTCCCGCAAACTTTCTTCAAAAGTTCTTTCATGTCCTCAAAATTCATTATTTTTTCCATTTTTCTCATTTTTATCTATTGCGTAATTTACAATTTCAATTATATCGCCTAAAGTTATTTCATTGACGAGATTTCTGTCATTTTCTGCCATGCTTCTTATCCTGTCTCTTTGTTTCTTCTTTTCATCTTTCTCCTGAGGAGATAAATACGGCTTCATGCAATCTCTATCTATTTTCCAAGCAACATTTCTCAATAATTCCTTTCCATCATTATTTAAACTTCCTCCTGAAATATATTTGGTGATTTCTCTGCCACCTATTCTATCAAATATTTGAAGTAAAAAACCCCGTTCATCTAATCCATAGTTTGAAAGCGGCTTATTATAATCAATTTCTCCATCATCAATTTCAAGAACATCTCTAACAATCCCCTCAATATCTTTCTCTCTTATTTTGATTTGATTATTTATGTTTCCTCCCATCTCTTTCCTCCTCCTTCATTTTTTTAATAAATTCCTCCACCCTTTCTGTTAGCCCTTCTGTCGTGACGTTTTCGCAAACAAATTCTATTAATCGTTTTGCTTTTAATTCATTTTCAATTTTATTTGATCTTACCCAAACTACGCCATTCTGCCCGACAATTATGTCGCATCCTGTTCCTTTTTTTATGAGATTCACCATACTTCCTTCTCTTCCTATTACCCTCGGAACTTTGTTAGAATTTATTTTAACCAGTTGTCCGTCTTTAAGTTTTCCTAAATTTCTTGCTTTGACAGTAACTTCAATCCCTTTTTCACTAATATCTATAATTTTGACACAAACGATTTCTCCAAAATCAAGATAATCCCTTAATTCTCCTTTGCTAACATATCTCGGAACTTCATTTAATGATAAGAAAGCGTCTTGGGTCCCACCAAAATCAATCACCCATCCATTCGGAGTTACATCAACAACCTCGCCGATTATTACATTTCCTTTTCTTGGTTGATAAACTCCGGATAAAGCAATAACCCTCACCAATTTATCAGAAATATCCACAAGCCCGAATCTTTTTGCAACAATGTCATCTCCGTCTCGCCAAACGCCGTCGCTAGGCAAAAATTCTTCTCCAGAAACAATTGTTTCACCTGGAACTACTATTCTCTGTTCTTCAGAATTATTTATAATCTCTTTCTTTCTCATATAATCCCTTTCCTTCCATTTTTCTTCTTTTTTACAAATTAGGTTGGCAATATGGGTTTTTAAACCTTACGCACTTTTACAAATTTTTCCTAAAACCTAATCCTCTTCTTATTCCTTACAAAATGCTCCTCCAAATTATTAAAAAAATTAGTCAGAAATTCGCAGCTGTAAATAAATTTATTCTTTTATTTCTTCTGTGAGTGCTCCACCATGAGTAACTCCATTCAACTTGTCGTAAAAATCTATAATCAATCCAGCAGGAACATTTAAAATAGCTGTCAAATCACCATTCTCTAACCATTCTTCACTTTCTTTGAATTCATTAATCAGAGCGTATGCTCTTCCTGTATATTGGGCAGGAATAGTCACTTTAATTTTTTTCATTTCAATTTTTAAAGGAAGAATTTCTTGTAGCTGAGCGATAATATCATTTATCTGGGATTCGATTGGCTTATTTTTAATATTAATGTTTGCTTCTTTTAAGGCTGTCATAATTCTGTCAGGAGTGTATGGCACACCGCTCGGAGAAACAGCATTTTTAACTAAAAAATCTACAACTTGTTTGTATCTCTGCTCTTGTTCTTCTTTTTTATATTCAGCAGTTAAAACAACCTCTCCTTGCTTAATAATTTTCTCCGCAACCTCCAAAGGATTATCTGTTCCAAAATCTTTTTTCAAATCTTCTGAACTTGCTCGCTCGCCTGATTTTGAATTATGAAAAATAGTATCTGTAAGAACCGCAGAATTAATGTCTCCTTCACCTTTTTTTACTTTTAGTGCTTCTTCTAAATCAACTAAAACCTCATAATGCTTTCCTCCTTTTGTTATCCTCGCAATTGTTTGGGTCATGTAAGATAAAAATTAAACTTATTTATTAATGTTTCGTGTTTATTATTGATTAACAAGCTTTTTTATTTGAAAATCAATTTTTATTCAATTCGTTAAAATTGCAACTGACAAAAGATAAATAATATTTTGAATCGCATTTTGTCTGAAATATGCAGAATTAAAATTTTATTCAAAGTTTTGCCGAATTAATCAAAATCAGCAAATTCGGTATCCAATTTACATTGATTGATTTTTCAACCTAAAAATCATGTTTTAATTGTTAGCTTGAGCAGAAGATGATCCAATTTTTTCTCTAACTTCTGCCACAAACTCCTCTAAACTTTTCTTTAATTTTTCTTCCTGGCTAATAGTTTCAGAATTTCTTGAAGGTTTTGCTTCTATCACTGCTTCTTTTGGATTTGACGCAACCTCTTCAAAACTTCCTAAATACCTTCCATTTTCTGTTTCATAAAAACCATCCTTACAGCCCTGATTCTCACAATATGCCCAACCATTTCCAGAAAAAAATGTTCTGCCTTTTTCTCCTTCTTCACTACGAACCATCTTCTTCCCAAACCAGTTTCCTGATATATTATTAACTTTGACTATTAAATTTTTCGTATCAAGCTTGTAAACTCTTTTGACATAATTCAGACGATAAAAAGAAATTTGTATTGATAATAATTACAAACCGCTTAAAGTTAATGCGCAATTAAGGTTTAATTGATTCTACTTCTTGCTTTTCAATCGTCTTAATTCTTTGTTTAACTCAACTTATTCGCTCCTCGCTTTCTGTAATGCTTATAAATTGCATTCTCACCTCTTTTATTCTTCCCTGCTTATTATACACCTAATCAACCAGCTCCTGTAGTAAATTTCAAATTTTACTCAATAAAATTTAAGAGCTCTCTAATTTTCTAAGCACGTAATTCT
>CAYNLR010000071.1:0-3333 GCA_964398135.1 Candidatus Woesearchaeota archaeon | reverse complement strand
TTTTGAATTATACTCATAAATTGTACCTGTTTCTGATTTATATCTTATTTTTTTATCCCTATTCATATACCAATAATAATTAGATTGTTTAATTAAAATGTTATGATTGCTTAATATTTGTTTCTTCTACGTTATCTTCAACTCTGCCTAATTCTTGTCTTAAAATTTCCTCCTCCTTTCCCATCTCTAATCTTAGGTAAATTTCGTCAAAATGCTTTGGTTGCTCAAACCAAATTTTTTCTTGATTAGCTAAGTGAAGCACTGGTAAAAAACAAGAGATTTTTTCTTGGCGGGTTGGAGCAAGTTCAGAGTATTTCATAATTGCTTGCTTTGAACGACTTATGTGATTTTTAATCTTAATATAGATGTCTTTTATTCTTTGCTTTAACGGAATTCTTGTTATTTTTGGTAAAACCACCAATACAGATTTATGTGCTTGAGTAGTCTTAATCATTCTTTTAATCCTTCGATTTTCTGTATCCATTGCTTTTTTCAATGCAGACATAAGTTCTTCAAGAGTCACTTTTCTTCGTCTTGGCATAGGAGTTCTCGGAACCAAAATTGGAAGCTCATCCTCATCAATCTCAATTCTCTCAATTTCTCGTTTTTTTTCTTCTCTTCCGTACAATTCATTATCCCAGCTTCTGATATAAACATCAGTCAAAATCTCGGATTTTAATCTTAATAAAAGCGAACATGCGAGCAAAACCTTTGATGAAATAAAAAAATTTAACTCCCTCATTTTTTCAATTACCATTATATATTTTTCTAACAAAACTTCGAGGTCGATATCCCAAGGGTCGAGTTGCTCTGTTCTAACTAAATCATAAATAATTGATTGCCATCCTACATCCTCACTCGTAATTAAATTATAAAATTGCGCCTGATTAATTTTTTCCCCTTTGTTTTCCATAATTTATCAGAGAATTAACAATTAATAAAAGTTCCTTATTTGCTGATGTCATCTTATAGTCATAACAACCGAAAGATTTAAATACCCGTTATTCTTATAATAATTATCACCTCTTTTTCCCCAGAAGAGGCTAATAGAGCATACTTGTTTTTATCGCTCTATTGGCCCTTCCAGGGTTTTTATATTCAAATGATGGAAGAATTAAATAGAAGAACAGTCCCTACAGTTAGGGGCGCTCCTGATGCTGTAGATTTAGCAGGCGCATATTATTTATTAAACAAAAGAAATAGAAATGGAAATTTAATTATAGATGATGTTCAGAATTATATTAATGAATTTTACAAAGATAATTATAATAAGCAACATGCTGAAAAACTGAGAAAAGATTTATTAAATTCTGTAAAACAAGGAAGCGAACTTGAAAAGATGATTAAGAAATCGCTTGAAGATTTTGAAAGCAGATTCTTTGATGAAAATGGCAATCCGATTCCTGTTAAAAAAGAGGAACCACCAAAAGAATCTCCGTTTAATGAATTTTGAGGCATAGAAATTCCTTTTGTGTTAGAGATTGGCTGAATTTAGAATCGATTGTGTTTGATTAGGATTTTTGATTGTTATTGGTTTTATTTTGTTCTGAACTCAAGAACTCGGTAAAATGGCATTTTCCACAATACAATCTATCTTGATTTCTCGCTAAAAATACTCCTGGGCCGCATCTCGGACATGTTTTTTCTCTTATCAACTTACCGTTCTCTATTCTATACATTTTATACTTTTTTGAACTCGGTTTGTTTTTGTGCTTTTTCTTTCCTTTAATCTTTGGTTTTGGTACCATTTTATTCTTTTTCAGATTTATTTTCTAAATTTTCTTCTTTTTCTGTTTTTTCAGCAGGTTTTGGTTTTTCAGATTTCTCTGCCTCTTCTGATTTTCTTTTTTTCTTAACTTCAATTCTATTTTTTACTTCAACAGAATCATAAACAAAAACTTCTGCAGTAAAAACTCTCTTTCCGAAGCTGCTATTTATTTTCTTCACAACAACCAGATTTTCATCTTTTCCAACAATTTTTTTTACTTCCTCTGCACTTGGAGTAGAGTCTGCCTTAATTTCAATTAAAATTTCTTCTCTTTCTAAAAGAGGATTTTTTTCTTGTTTTATTATTTTTGTCTCCATTTTAGAATTATCTTGCTTTAATTGCAAATTCACCTTCTTTATTTATTTTCATGTTATTGGCAATCTCTGATTTTTCTGGATTAAAAATATAAACTCTTCCTTTGAAATTTTCAGAAAATTTTGTTCCTCCACAATTCGGACATACTTCTCCCTCGAAAATTGTCTTACAGTTTAGACATGCTTTGCTTTTTTTCACCATCTTATAAATTTTTTTAGATTAATTTATTTTATTTCTTATCCGATTTTTTAGCCTCTTTCTTTTCAGCAGCTTTAGCCATTTTTTCTGCTGCTTTTTTTGCTTTTTCCTTGTCTATTTTTATCCACTCAATTTTTCCTAAACCGGGCTGTCTCATTGTCAATCCGATTTTTGGTTCTTTTTCTTTATATGAAATCGCGACGATTCTCGCAATGCATTTATCATTAACATTTAAACTTCTTCCGCTATCTCGCCCGCTTAACGCCCCTGATTTTGAAAACGAAACATAATCGTCCATTGTCTGGGAAATATGAATCATTCCTCGAGTAACCCCGAGATTAATAAATGCTCCGAAATTTGTGATCTCGTCGATTATTCCGTAAACAACTTCTTGGAGCTCTGGTTTAAAAACAATTAATTTAAACCTCGACTTGTAATATGCTGCTCCGTCTCCAGGAATAATAATTCCGTCTTCAACATGAAGAACATCAAGCACATCAACGACTATTCCGATTTCTCTATCATGGAAATCAGAGTAAATTTTTCTCAATTGTTCTTTAACTGCTTCAGCAGTCGCTAAACCAAACAATGTTGGTTCTACCCTGACATAATCTTCAATTTCAGCTAAATAGAACATGTTTTAATAAAAGAAAATTGGTTTTTAAAGTTAATCTTTTCTGATACATAATTAGTTGAGGTATATTTTTAATTCTTCGGCCATAACAAAAAATTAATCTGAGTAAGAAATCAAAAAGAAGTGTTAACCTCTTATCTGGTAAATTGTTGTTAATCCAATCAATTCATGCCACTTATGTTTCAATCCTAAATCAAGTCCAACAGCTTCTGCTGGTGTTTTGCCTTTTAAACTCTCATGTGGCCTAATAAAATTGTAAAATACAAACCAACCGCTCAAAAGTATCTCTGCTGTTTCTTCACTTTTCAAACCTCTCATAACTTTTAGTCTATCCTTTAATGTTCCGTGCAACCTTTCAACAATATTGTTTGTTTCTCTTGCTCTTATTCCAGCTCTCCTTACGAATTCTACTCTATGT
>CAYNLR010000070.1:0-3339 GCA_964398135.1 Candidatus Woesearchaeota archaeon | reverse complement strand
TTATTAAAACAATTACAAGTAAATTTCTTAATGAAAAATAGAGTGAGGATTAAAATTAAATAAAAGTCAGAAAGTAAATTAAAATTGAATGCTTCACAATCAGAAGTTAATTGCTTGAAAAAACGCTCAATAGGAGAAGGTTAAATAAAGACGAGTAATGCAGCTTGCAATCCCAATGATAAACTTTATTAACCTAATTACATTATTGAAATAAAAGAGGTAAACAATAAAGGCTAAATTTTACAAAATGACTTATTTCCTAAGCCAGCAAAATGAAATTTGATGTAGTTACTTTCGGCAGTGCTGTGATTGATATTTTTGTCGATACAGATGTTAGCGAGAGAGAAAATTTTATTAGTTATCCTGTTGGGGCTAAAATTTTGATAAAAAATTTGAGGTTTGATATCGGCGGGGGTGGCACCAATACAGCTGTTGCTTTTTCTCGTCTGGGATTGACAACAGGCTATATCGGTAAACTCGGAGATGACGAAGCAGGAAGAAAAATACTTTCTTTGTTAAAAAAAGAAAAAGTTAAATTTTTAGGTAAGGTAGAAAAAAACGCAACAACCGGACATTCGATTATTTTGGATAGTAAAGAAAATAATAGAACAATTTTAACCTACAAAGGAGTCAACGAAGAATTAGGTCTTGAGGAAATCAAAAAATTTAATACACAATGGCTTTATTGTTCTTCTTTCGTTGGAAAAAGTTTCGAAACTCAGAAAAAACTGATTAAAATTTTAAAAGAACGCGGAGTGAAGATTGCGTTTAATCCAAGCTCTTATTTAATCGAGAAGAAAAACTTAAAGCCGATATTAAAGTTTTGTGATATTTTGGTGTTAAATAAAGAAGAAGCAGAGATGTTGGCTAACGGAAAAAATGTTCTTGTCAGCTTACACAAACTCGGAGCCAAAATTGTTGTTGTTACAAATAAAAATAAAAAAATAAGTTGCTACGACGGAAATAAAAAATATTTTCTCAAACCTCACAACATCCGCGTTGTTGAAAGAACTGGCGCTGGTGATGCTTTTGCTGCCGGTTTTGTAGCAGGACAAATAGTCGGGAAAACAATAAATGAATCATTAAAACTCGGATTAAAAGAAAGCGAATCAGTGATTAAATATTTCGGAGCAAAAAATAATTTGTTAAAAATGAAGTTAAAATGAATCTGAAAAAAATTACAAAAAAAGGAAAGGCATTATTCTTAGCTTATGATCAGGGCCTTGAGCACGGGCCATCAGATTTTAATGACAAAAATGTTAATCCCTCTTATATTCTTGAAATTGCTAAAAAAGGCGGTTACAATGCTGTAATATTGCAAAAAGGCATAGCAGAGAAATATAAAGAAGAGATTAAAGTCCCTTTAATTTTAAAATTAAATGGTAAGACTAATTTAGTTAAGGGTGAGCCGATATCATTGCAATTGTGCAGTGTTGAAGAAGCTATTAAACTCGGAGCTGATGCAGTTGGCTATACTATTTATTTAGGAAGCAAGCATGAACCAATTATGATGAAAGAATTTGCAAAAATAGAAAAAGAGGCACATTCAAAAGGCATTCCTGTTATCGCGTGGATTTATCCTCGAGGAGAATCGATTAAAGGAAAATCAAGCAGCGAACTCATGGCTTATTGTGCTCGCACAGGATTAGAGCTCGGTGCAGATATAATCAAGATAAAATATAATGGACATCAAAAGGATTTAGCTTGGGCTGTTAAATCTGCCGGAAAAACAAAGGTTGTTATTGCTGGCGGGGTTAAAAAAAGCGAGGAAGTTTTACTTAAACAAGTAAAAGAAATTATGCAAGCCGGTTGTATTGGGTTAGCAATAGGCAGAAATATATGGCAACATAAAGATCCTATAAAAATAACCGAGAAAATTAAAAAAATTATTTGGAAATGAAAATTGCTTTTTTTGAAATAGAAGATTGGGAGAAAGATTATTTAAAAGAGAAACTGAAAAAACATGATTTGTTTTTTTCAGAGGATGTTCTTGATAACAAAAAAATTAACTTGGTTAAAGATGCTGATATTATTTCTATTTTTATATACTCAAAAATAGATAAAAAGATTTTAGATAAATTTGAAAAATTGAAAGCAATAGTAACGCGCTCTACCGGTTTCGACCACATAGATATAAAAGAGTGTAAGAAAAAAAGAATTCTCGTCTTGAATGTTCCGTATTACGGAGAAAACACTGTTGCAGAACATACTTTTGCATTAATTCTTGCTTTGTCGAGAAAAATACATAAAGCTTATGAAAGAACAATTAGAGGAGATTTTTCTTTAGAGGGCTTGAGAGGTTTTGATTTAAAAGGTAAAACTCTCGGAATTATCGGGCTTGGCCATATCGGGAGACATGTAGCAAGAATAGCAAAAGGTTTTGAAATGGACATTTTGGTTTATGACCCTCGCAAAGACAAAAAATTAGAAAAGAAAATCGGATTTAGGTATGTTCCTTTAAATACTCTTTTAAAAAAATCCGACATCATTTCCTTGCATTGCCCATACAACAGAAAGACTCATCACCTAATAAACAGCAAAAATATAAAATTAATAAAAAAAGGAGCATACATAATCAATACTGCAAGGGGTGGAATAATTGAAACAAAAGCTTTAATCAGGGCGTTGCAAAAAGGCCAGCTTGGAGGAGCTGGATTAGATGTTTTAGAGAATGAGTCTTTAATTAAAGAAGAAATTCAGTTATTATCAAAAAATTTTCCGAAAGAAAGTCTTAAAAATTTACTTGAGAACCATTTATTACTAACCTTCGATAATGTGATAATTACCCCACACAATGCGTTTAATAGTAAAGAAGCGTTGAAGAGAATCCTCGACACAACTATTGATAATATTAGATGTATTGTTGAAAAGAAAAAATGTCAAAACATAGTAAAATCAAGCCAATAGTCGTGATTAATTTTAAAACATACAAACAAGGAAAAGATGCTGTTAAGTTAGCTAAGATTATTGAAAAATTCGACAAAGATATAATTGTTGGAGTGCAGCCAACTGATATTTATGAAATTGCAAAAGCTACCAAATTAAGAGTTTATAGTCAGCATGTAGATTATTTTAAAGCCGGAAGGCATACTGGTTTTATCATTCCAGAAGCTGTTAAAGAAGATGGGGCAGAAGGAAGTTTCTTAAATCACTCTGAACATAGACTTGGTTTTAAAGATTTGAAAAAAACTGTTAAGAGGTGCAAAGAAGTAGGATTAAAGACTATTATTTTTGCAAGAGATCTAAGAGAAGCGGAAAAAATTCAAACAATTAAGCCGGATTATCTTGTTGTTGAACCGCCGGAATTAGTCGGAGGTAAAAAATCTGTATCAAAGGCAA
>CAYNLR010000069.1:0-3410 GCA_964398135.1 Candidatus Woesearchaeota archaeon | reverse complement strand
TAAAATTTGTGAGTGGGATGAAAGAAATAGATTTTGTTCCGTTGAAAGAGGTTATTCACATCAAATCAAAAGGACTTGAAGCTACTATAGAAAATTACCTTGCCTATACTCCTCTCAACATTCATTCAATTGCTTATGATATTAAAAAAAAGAAACTGCTCGGAGAAATTGGAATAGCGGCACTTGAAGAAAAAGTTATTCGTGTAAATGATTTTGAAATGGCTTCAAAAATGGTTGGGAAATATGGGATTTCGTTAAGAGAGATGTTAAAAAATAAAGCGCAAGAATTGGGTTTTGATTATGAATTGTGATTCTATCACAACAATCCTTATAAACTGCTTGTTTATATTGATTATAAGTAATGTTTGATAAATAAATTAAGATGGTGGATAATTCAGAGGTTTGGACTGAAAAATACAGGCCACGCACATTTGAAGAAGTGGTCGGACAAGATGAGGTTGTTAAAAGAGTTAAGTCATTAACAAAATCAATGAATATTCCTCATTTGCTTTTTGCAGGACCTGCTGGAACAGGAAAATCAACTTTGGCTTTGATTGTTGTTCATGAACTTTTTGGAGAGAAGTGGAGGGAAAATTATTTGGAATTGAACGCGAGTGATGAGCGCGGAATTGATGTTATCCGTCAAAAAGTTAAGGATTTTGCAAGAACGAAAGCATTAGAAGATGTTCCGTTTAAAGTAATCTTTCTCGACGAAGCTGATGCTCTGACAAGAGAAGCGCAGCAAGCATTA
This sequence comes from Candidatus Woesearchaeota archaeon, assembly GCA_964398135.1. Lineage (GTDB taxonomy): Archaea > Nanobdellota > Nanobdellia > Pacearchaeales > GW2011-AR1 > CAYNLR01. Next base: position 2,659 of record CAYNLR010000069.1, on the reverse strand, counting down.
AGGCGAACGATGGAAAACTATACATCTACTTGCAGATTTATTTTAAGCTGTAATTATTCATCTAAAATTATTGACCCGATTCAGAGCCGTTGTGTGGTTTTTAGATTTAGATTGCTTGAAAAAAAGGACATTAAAAAAAGAATTGATTTGATTGCCGAGAATGAAGGATTAACAATTACTCCAGAAGCATTTGATACTTTATACGAGAATTCTGAAGGCGATTGTAGGCGGGCAATTAATTTGCTTCAAGCAACTGCTTCAATTTCTCCGAATATAACACCCGAGTTAATTAATACAATTGTGTCACGCGCAAGGCCAAGCGAGGTAAAGGTTGTTTTGGATTATGCTTTGGCCGGAGATTTTCAGAGTGCAAGAGAAAAACTTTTGGATATTATGCTGAAATCGTCTGTATCAGGAAGTGATGTTATTAAAGCGATTCAAAAAGAAATTTGGAATTTACCTATTGATGATTCTTTGAAAGTTAAACTGACAGAAAAAACAGGCGAGATTGAATTTAGGTTAGTTGAGGGCAGCGACGAGTTTATCCAGCTTGAAGCACTACTCGCTTCGTTTGTTTTAGCAGGAAAAGGGGAATCTTCTGATAGTTGAAGAAATGGCAAACCAATCTATTCCGTGGGTTGAGAAATACCGCGCCGAGAGTTTTGAAGATATCAAAGGACAAGAATTTGCTATTGACAAGGTAAAATTATTTTTACGGAATTTTCCGAGGAAAAAAGCACTAATCTTGTATGGAGCACAGGGAACTGGAAAAACATCGCTCGCTTATGCAATCGCATCCGAGCTTGATGCCGAGATTTTAGAGCTTAATGCTTCTGATTTGCGTGATAAAAAAAAGGTTTCTGAAATTATCGGTGAAGCATCTTTACAAAAAAGCTTGTTTCATAAAACCAAAATTATTTTAGTTGACGAAGTCGACGGGATTTCCGCGAAAGATAAAGGTGGGCTTGCAGAATTGTTGGGAATAATTGAAAAGACGAATTTCCCTGTAATTATTACAGCTAATGATATTTGGGATAAAAAATTTAGTTTATTGAGGCAGAAGTGCGAGCTTGTAGAATTGAAAAGTGTTGATTACAAAGTTATTTTAGAGATTTTAAAGAAAATCTGCGAGAAAGAAAACCTTTCTATCAAAGAAGATGTTTTGGTTTCAATTTCTATCAGAGCAAGAGGAGATGTCAGAGCAGCAATAAATGATTTGCAGGTTTTGTCTCAAATGGAAATTCCGGAAGTTGTTAAAGAGATTGGCGAGAGGGATAAAGAAGAAGCCATTTTTTCTGTATTACAATATATTTTTAAGACTTCTAAAATCGATACTAAAATGATTCACATTTTTGATGAGATTAACATGCCGATTGACGAAATTTTCTTGTGGATTGAAGAAAATATACCATTAGAGTATAAAGGAGAAGAGCTTGCAAAAGCGTTTGATGCATTAAGTAGGGCTGATGTTTTTAGAGGAAGAATTCAGAGACAGCAATACTGGAGATTTATGGTTTATGAGTATTTTTTTATGGGAGCGGGGGTGGCGAGTGTGAAAAAATATAATAGAACCGGATGGACAAATTACAAAAGACCGACGAGAATTTTAAAAATTTGGTTGCAGAATCAAAGGGCAAAGAAAAAGCTAAGCATTTGTCAAAAATATGCTAAGCACTGCCACATTTCTACCAAGCAAGCAATGAAAGATTTTTTACTCTTGAAAATTATTTTAAAAAACCCGAAAATAAGAGCTGAATTAAAATTAAGCGATGACGAGATTGAATATTTAGATAAGGTCGGGTAAAAGAAATTTTAAAATTAGTAAGGTTATAATTTAGCCTTATTATCTTTTTGAAATTTTAATGCATAAATATTATTAACAGAAATTGTTCTTAAACCTGCAAATCAATTCTTTTTGTTTCATAAGCATTCCATGTTGTTTCGTTATTAGCAAATGCTTGTTTCTCTTTATTCTCGCTCAAATCAAAAATTTTAAATGTTATTTTATCGCCAGCAACCGCTCCTTCGTCGATATCTGTTAATGAATCATCTCCGTAAACATGGAGAAACCCGTAATAACCTTCTTTTTTCACAACAAAAACCCCGCATAAATTTCCTTCAGGATCAAAAGCAGCTACTTCATCACCTACTTCTGCTGGTTCATGTCAAGAAGATTCAACTATCCTTCTAATTTCCTGTTTGATCTAAAGAGCATTTTTTTGAAATCTTTTCTTTCAAGCAATTGATAAATTTGAAAAAAATCTTGACCTGTCAATATATCTCCCCTCTTTTCCAATAAGGAAGGATCTATGTCAAGAAACTTATACAATTGAATATGACTTATGTTGGGTGTTTTTCCATTTGTTGACATGAAATTCATAATGCCATTGAATAAAGAATCATAGACTTTCCTTGTATTTTGATCCCAGATATTTCTCAATACATAGAGGGAAAAACTTCTTTTTGCTAACTCTTGTTTTTTGATTGATTTCAAAGTGATAATGGCTCCATTAACTGAAGGTTCTGGGTAAAAACAATTAGATGGAACCTTCATATGTAATTCAGGAATAAAATAAGCATTTGTTAAGAAACCCAATCTGCTATATGGAAAGTTATTTATCTCACCTATTTTGTAAGAAGAAATTATAGAGGCATATCT
>CAYNLR010000068.1:0-3429 GCA_964398135.1 Candidatus Woesearchaeota archaeon | reverse complement strand
GATAAATTTCTTTCACCCAAATTTTGCCTTCTTTTATGATAAAAAAGGAAGTCAGCGAAATTTCTTAAATACTTAAACATTATGCGAAATAGCCAAAATTTCTTTTTTATTTAAGACTTTAGGCTGTTTCAGGTCGGCACAACTTGTGATAAATTAGCCAACTTAGTAATTTAACAACAAAACTATGAATGAACAAAATACGCCACAAAAACAAAATACAACAAACATCAGGGTGATAGTTGTGGCTGTTATTATTACTGCGCTAGTCGTCGGTAGTATAGTTTATGCTTTACAATCCTCACGCCTAAAATCATCAAAGCAATCTTTTCAAAAACAAATTACATTGTTGCAAAACCAAATTAATCAACTCAAGCAAACACAACAAAACCAAAATCAACAGGCAACGCAACCAACGACAAGTCAAAATCAGAACAATCAACCAGTTGTTAATCAAAACGAAAACGACAATCAACAAGTAAACCAACCCCAGAAAATTGTTTACAGTAATCCGCAATATGGATTTAGCCTAACCTTCCCACAAACTTGGAAAGGATATATTGCTAAAAATCGCACCTTAAATTGGGGTTCACTCGGTACTTCTGATTCTATCGATTTTGGTTTTCCAACACAGGACTCTCTCTTTAATGTTAGCATTCACACCAAAAGTCAGTGGCAACAAATTAAGTCAGAAAAGGGACCAACACCAACTTATCTTGGAGAAAATAACCAGTATGTTTTTGGTTATTCAGTGGCTCAATACGCTGCCAATGACACAATTATTGCACGTATGAAAGAAATTCAAAACATTATTAAAACATTCAAAGTAACAAAATAGATTGCCAAAATACATTCATGAGCAGAAATTTTCGGCTGCATATCATATAACAAAAGCGATTCTAGGTTAGTACGATTTTAGATTGAATAAAAGAATTGTGCCAGCCCTTCAACCAATTTTTTAAAAACCTCACATATTCTTAAACGCTAGGCATAATCAGGGATGATTATAAGCTATAATTTATAATGAAGAAAAGTATGTTTGACATAGTAATTATTGGTGCTGGTCCAGCAGGATTATTTACTGCGTATGAATTAGTTACTAATAATTTTAAAGGAAAAATTCTTATTATTGACAAAGGAAGAGACATAGAAAATAGAAAATGCGATAATAGATGTTTGAATAGAAAATGGTGCAATCCATGTAATCAAGTGTATGGGGTGGGTGGTGGTGGATTTTCAGATGGAAAATTGTGTGTTTCAGGAACTACAGGGTTGAAACTCAAAGGAAATGTTCAAGAACTAGATGAAATAGCAAATTATTTAGACAAGATCATTTCACATTTTTTATATAAAAAGGGTATTTACACAAAATTGAGAAAGGTTAACAGAAAAAAATTAAGAAAAGCGGAAAAGCTGTTCTTAGTTAATAAATATCCTGTAAGACACCTTGGTTCGGATAATTGTCTTATATTTTGTAAGCAGATTAGAAAATATTTAACCGAAAAGGATGTGAAATTTAGTTTTAATACAGAGGTATTGGACTTTGAAAAAGATGAGATGTTATTCAAAATAAGGACACAAAACGGAAAAATAATAAAATCAAAATATTTAGTAATTGCTGTTGGAAAATCCGGGTGGTTTTGGTTAAAAGAAATTATCACAAAACACTTTGGAAAAAATAATTTTGAAGCAAATCCCTTGTCTATAGGTGTTCGAATCGAAACTTCAAAAAGCATCGCTGAACCTTTGTATGAAATTAGTGAAGATCCAAAACTAAAAAAGACAATAAATGGTTATAATATTAAAACACATTGCTTTTGCCATGGTGGAAAAATAATCGTATGTAATTATGATCAAATTAAATTAATTGGAGGGTATGCAAATTCTAAGAGGGATATAGTAAATTCTAATTTTAACGTGCTCTGCAAATTATCATTTAAAAGCGCAGAAGAAAAAGAACAGTTTCTTAAAGATGTTATTCTAAACCGTCGCTCTAAACTTCCCATTGTTCAACGTCTAGAGGATTTAATAAAAAACCGAAGCACTTCTTTCTCAAAGATGGAAAAAAATTCTATTAAGCCAACTTTATCAATACAGCCAGGGAATATTTCGGAATTTTTACCAAGAATGATAATTAAATCTATAATTGAATTTCTACAACATTTAGATAAAATCGCTCCAGGTTTATATGCACCAGATACATTGTTTTATTTTCCCTCAGTTGAGTGGATATATGATAAAATAAGGACAAATGAAAATTTAGAATTCAAAAAAAATCTTTTCATCGCCGGAGATTGCACCGGTATTTCTCAAGGCATTATTTCGGCCTCAATAACCGGTGTCTTGGTCGCAAGAGAAATAACAAAAAGATAATAAAAGGTTGGAGGTTTTAAGAGAATTAAACCTTCATTTTATGAAAAAACCTTTAAGAGCTACTAAAGAACTGCTTGATAAATATTAAGATTGATGAAAAAAGATCGAAAAATTGATAATATAAAAATCTTACAAATGGCCCTTCAAAATTTTTCAAGCATTCGACATAACTAAAAACGATTATATAACTGATCTATGCGCCAATCATAATCTGTATCTTGTAAAAGGTAAAGTAATAAAAAGTTCAGAGATTATACAGAACAAGAGAATAAATATAGATTATACTGAAGAGTGGAAAGACAAAAAAAGGAAGGTTTTATATAAAGAATAGTGAATTTGCTCCAAGACGTCAATTGACTATCAATTCTCTGTTCACTACATTTGCTTCGGCTAACAGACACGTTCAATAGTAAATATGCGATCTCGCTTCGACTATTGCCTCGCTTCATCCAAATTGCACTTTCGTGCAAGTTTGTATATACTAAATATGCTAGGTGACATTTCTAAAAATTAGAAACTTCAGCAATGGATTATAAATCGACTTTCATCAAATCTTTTATAGGAAGATGGACTGATAACCGCAAGATGACCATAAGGTGTATTAACTGTAAGCAAAAGCTAAGAATTCCAATAGATAGAGGTAATTTAAAAGTCACGTGCCCAAAATGTAATCATACATTTCGTTATTCACCTCACTTATTACTTAAAAAATGTTTAGGAATTCCTTTATTATTGATTGGAGGGGGGTTATCTGGGCTGTTAATAGCCTATCTGAATCATTTTTACGATATAACTGATTTTTACTTATTCTTTTTTATCCCTGTTGGAGCAATAGTATTAGGTCTGGCAGCGAATACTGGATTTGTTGCCACCTTGGCTTTTCTGAGAATTAGAGGAATAAACTATTCTATACTGCTTCTTATTCTGATAAGTCTTACACTATGATAGATTGCAATCCACCCACTTTAGTAATTCAAAACATCGATAGTATTGATTTCTTTGCTTTAGAAAAATCCGATGTTATCATTGAAGTCAGAGATCTTGAAAGACCTATAGACC
>CAYNLR010000067.1:0-3444 GCA_964398135.1 Candidatus Woesearchaeota archaeon | reverse complement strand
CTATTTTTGGAGTGTCTCCTGCTGACTCTGAGATGATAAAGTATGTGGAGACTCGAGGAGGAGATATTAATAATGACGGAATAAAAGATGCTATAATCAAATGGAAAACAGGCGCGAACAACAAAAAAGAAGGGATAGAGTGGATAGTAATCCCGCTTTATAATACACAAGGAAATGGAATTCCTCCTTATTCCGAATCTATCAACCTTAATTATAGATATAAAGATAAAACTCACTTTAATATTTACCTTACAAAAAAAGGATCTAAAAAAATAAATCTTGAACAAATTATGGAACTTTATCCATTAATGGCTAATTTTGAAGACATCTATCCATTTACTAACTATGAGGATCTTAAAAATAAGGAAGTAGGAAATAAGGGCATAGAGATTACGAATAAAGAAGGGGGGTTAGTAATGAGGATTATTAGATACGGGAACAGAGGGGTTTACGAATGGGTAAAAATAGATTTAGATGAGTATCTAAGAATAGAAGAGTTTGATAAAAATAGAAGACTGAAAAGAATAACAATAGTGAATATAAGAACAGGAGAGGTGATGTATGCAGTTAAATGGAATGATAAAAAATCAAGATATGAGATATTAAAAAACAAATTTACTCCAGAACGTTTTGAAAAGGGGCCAAGAAAGGTGAATTCACTCCAGCGTCTTTTAGAAGAGTATAGAGATAAGGATTGAGAAAGCTGGTTTTAATGAAGAAAACTTCTGATAATTATTTTAATACCTCCAATCCCGGGAGTTTTTCTCCCGCAAGATATCTAACTAATGCTCCTCCTGACAAACTAATCCAATTAAATTTGTTTTTTGCAATTTTTGAAGCTTTAATAGCATCTGATAAATGTCCGCCGCCAATTAAACTAATAGCTTTACTTTTTGCAATTGCTTTTAATAAAGAAAAAGTTCCTTTGCGAAATTTTTTGTCAGCACAGAAACCAGCAGGCCCTTTCATATAAATTGATTTAGCTTTTTTTATTATCTCGACGTATTTTTTTATTGTTTTAGAACCGATATCATAAATTTCATATTCATTCGGAAAATCTTCTACATCAAGCTCTTTCCTTTTTCCATTAATTTTAACCGCAAAGTCTATCGGTGTTTCTACATTATCCAATTTATTCTTTAACTCTTTGATAATGAGATTGTAATTCTTTATCTCTTTTTTTAGATATTCATTTTGTGCTCCGAGATTTTTTCCTTTGGCAATTAAGCACAATTGCCCGAATAAACCACAAGCCAAAACTTTATTGCCTTTCAATAATTTTATATTGTCTTCTGGTTTTGCTCCACCTAAGATAAACAAAGCTTTTTTTATCTTAATTTTTTTAATAGCATTCAGTTCTTTCTCAAGTAGAGGTCCTGCACAACTTCGCATACACTTTGGCAGACCAACAATTGAGGTTTGTTCTCTGTGACAAGCCGAAAAAGCATCATTAACATAGATATCAAATAAAGGACAAAGTTTTTTTAGGATTTTGTTGTGTTTTTTTTCAGGTTTAAATTCATCACTTTCAAATCTTATATTTTCTAAAAGCAATGCCTCTCCAAATTTTAAATTTTTAATTTCCTCTTCTGCTTTCTTTCCCAAAATATCATCCACAAACTTAACTTTTGTAAATTTATTAAGTAAAATTGAATGTTGTTTCAAGGAAACAAAATCACTTTTCCCTGGCCTTCCCTGATGAGCAATTATAACAATTTTCGCTTTTTGCTTTTTTAGTTTTTTAATTGTCTCTGCGGCTTGCTTAATCCTTTCAGACATTAAAACCTTGCCATTAATAACATCAGAATTTAAATCTACTCGCAATAGAACTTTTTTGTTTTTTAAATTAAAATTTGAAATTTTTTTCATTTTCTAAAAGATTAAAATTAATCGTTTAATTTAAATTTTTTGTTATAAAATCTTAGCAAGCCGGATATAAAAAATTAATTGAAGTGAAAATTTTTGCATCAATTTTAAATCCGGATATCATTTTTACATTAAGAGAAGCCTCTCATTCTCAGGGATTTCTTACGACGAGATTCAGCTTTAAGAACTTGAAAATAATTTTTAGTTAGTGTTGTTTTTTGTTTTGATAGTTAAATTTATTTATATAATCAAAAGCAGCCAAAGCTGCCTTGCATCCTTCACCTGCTGCTACAACAATCTGCTTTGAAGGAATATCTGTGACATCTCCTGCAGCAAAAATTCCAGGGATGCTTGTCATATTTTCTTCATGTGTTTTTGTGCTCCTGAAAATCATAATCTCTCCCCATTTATTTTTTTTAACATTAGTAAAACCAACATCAGTTACTAATCCAATCTCTACAAAAATCCCATCAACTTTCAATATTTTCTCTTTTCCGTCTATCTCATATTTTAAAGAATCAACAAATCGCTTCCCAAGAATTTCTTTTACCTGTGCTTTAGTAATCACAGAAATTTTTTTATTTTTAAGAAGTTTTTCTCTTAAATACGGTTCACCTCCTAATTTTTCCATTCTTTCAATAATATAAACTTTTTTTGCATACTTGCTTAGAAAAAGAGCGGCTTCAATTCCGGAATTTCCTCCGCCGATGACAGCCACCACCTTATTTTTATAAAGCGGCGCGTCGCAAGTAGCACAATAACTGATTCCTTTTCCTAAAAATTTTTCTTCTCCCGGAACATTTAATTTTTTTGGTTTTTTTCCGCATGCGATTATAACAGCTTTACTTTCATACACTCTTTTTTTTGTTTTAACCACGCAAATTTTTCCTCTTTTTCTTAAAGATATAACTTCTTCAAATTTAACTTTAATATTATATTCTTTCATATGCTGATTGAATTTATTAACAATTTCTATTCCTGTTGTATCAGGAATACCTGGATAGTTATCTACTTCACTACTCCAAGCCATCTGCCCGCCGATGTTCAAACTCAAAACTAAAAAATTAATTTTTCTTCTTGCAGCATAAATCGCAGCAGTCATTCCAGCGGGTCCTGCCCCAATAATAATCAAATCAAACATTTTTCTTCAATGAACTTTAACAACTCAACCATTCTGCAACTATAAGCATATTCGTTATCATACCACGATAATACCTTGACCAAATTGCCTAAAACCTGTGTTGATGCTCCGTCAATAACAGAGGAGTGACTATTGCCGATTATATCAGAAGAAACAATTTCGTCTTCTGTATACTGTAAAATCCCTTTTAATTTTCCTTTTTCAGCTTTTTTGAATGCATTATTTACTTCTTCGACACTAACTTTCTTCTTAAGTTCAGCACAAAAATCTACTATGCTCCCACAAACAACAGGAACACGCAACGCCAACCCATTCATTTTTCCTTTTAAACTTGGAATTGCCTCAGCAACCGAAATTGTTGCTCCAGAAGTTGTAGGAATTATGTTCGTCGCTGCTGCTCGCCCCCTTCTTAATTTTTTGTGCGGAACATCGAGGAT
>CAYNLR010000066.1:0-3452 GCA_964398135.1 Candidatus Woesearchaeota archaeon | reverse complement strand
AAATAAAAATCTTCTGGAGGAGTCGGCATTCCGTGTGCTTTTTTGTAAACATCATAAATAACATAAATTCCTTTTTGGGCAATATTGCCTGCCACTCTCCTGATCTCTTTTTCAACAAAATTATCTTTCTTAATATCCTTTAAATCAGAAATTTCTTTTTCTTCTTTCTTTTTAGGTTTAAACAAACTGAACAAGGCAGAAACAGGTTTGGTTTCTTTTGGTTTTTCTTTTTCTTCTTTCTTTTCTTCATAATTTAAAAAATGTTCAATATCTTCTTTTAATTGCTCTAATGATTTGTCTGTTGCTTCTTGAGCAAAACTTAAACTCTCTTCAATATCTTCTTTCTCTAATTCTTTTTTAACTAATTTCAATTCTTCATCATTCAGAACATAAGCATCGAAATCCATCTCAACTTTTCCTCCAAAGCTGTAATGTTGTGGGGTAATTTTTTGTGGGATCCCTCGGAAAAGCAGACTGACAACATAACATGAGTAGTATTGCCTCTTTAATTTATAATTAGAAAATCCTGGTGGCAAATCTCCTGAAGCAACAGCGCCTGCTAAATTAAACTTTTTTTTCCCTAAAAGAACAAGTTCAAACATCACTGTATTAAAGGCATTAACCAATGCTGGATTTTTTTCAAAACCTTTTTGTCGTAGTTGCTCAGCTGCTTTTAAATACGGCCTAACCCATGATGTATAAAGTTTGAGCGTCTCAACCTGTGATCTTAAATATGAACGCTCAATCTCGAATCTTTTTCTAAGCTCTTTTTCCGAATAATCTTTCCATTTCAAAAATTCTGAAATTCTCGGAATCAGGATTCTCTTAACTTGGTCATTTATTATCTTGTTGTTTTTTACTTCTTCAACAGAATTGGCAATCATGAAAGCATCTCGTAAAGTCGTGAACCCAAATTCATAAGTCATCCGATTAATGCTACCATTCCCTCTTTTTATATCAACATTGTCCAACCATATTTGTTTTAAAGCGAGCATTCCGGCTTCCCTTTTTTCTTTATCTTCAGAACGCGCATCTTCATAGTGTCCGAGTCTAATTTCAAATTCTTTCAAGTCATAAATTAAATTAAGAATTGATTTAACAACCTGATTAATGGCTCCTAAAATTTTCATACCTTCTTCTTGCATTCGTGTTGCTCTCGCCCCCATTTCAGCAAAATGTCCACTCCCCGGAGCAGCAGTAAAATTATCTGTAATTTTTTCTACTTCATCAGAAATATCGGAAAGAAAATCTAATAACCAAAAATAAATCGGCTCCAATTGGGATTGCGGTGAGTCATAATTAAGATTTAACGACAACAACGGCTCACCATTATTATATCGTGTAGATTTTTTTATCGCCTCTTTAAGTTCATTCATGTTTATTTGACGAATAAGATATTTTTAAATTTGTTCATTATAATGTTGATCATGATTAGGGCTTTTTCTATCTATCTTTGCTTTTTTATCCACTCAAATTTTTTCCATAATGAAATTTAGCAAAACACTTTTCTTTTCAATGAGAGGGTGGATTGTGAGTAATTATACAAACCTCTGCATCTTATAATGGTGTTGGCAATTTTTTATCACAATTATTATGGTGTGAAAATAAAATCTATCCAAATATTTAAATAAACTTTTTTCTTATTAAAAATATGTTTTGGAGAAAGAAAAAAAAGATGATTGATGTGAGAGAGCTTCAGAAAAAGGGAGTGATAAAAATTCCTACAAAGAATATAGAGATCCCGACGGATAAGGACGGGTTTGTTGAGATCAAAAAAACTGCTCAACAAGAGGCGCAGCAGTCAACTAATCAGCCGAGCGAGTCAGGAAATTTTTTTGATTTTATTGACAACCAAGCAGTATCAAATCAAACCCAGCCGATTTCTCGCGAAGACTTAAGAAAAATATCTGATCAGATATCAGATCTCGACAATAAATTATACAAAATAGAGCAAAGAGTTGAATTGTTGGAAAGAAAAGTCGGAATTCTTTGATAGAATCGCAAATCAGATTACCTGGAACAAAACTTTAAATAAAGCACAAAAAAATCTAAAATTAAGATTTAAACAAGAAAAATTTTAGTTATGTTAATTGTGAAGCGAATAAAGAAAAATTACTCAAAATTTTAGAAGCTTTAATAATCCTCAACTATATCGTCGTTTTCAGAATAAAGTAATCATCAGCAGATGCAAATAAGAATAATCTATTTCAACTGAAGTAGAATAAGGAACTTGATGATATGATTCAGTAAAACCATAATTACAATCACATCTTGTTTTCTCTACCTAATTTCTTAGTTAAAGAGTAGCGGACAAGCGGTTTCGCTACACTACCTTAAACTTTTCGACAAAAGCCTTGCTTATCTACAATATGTTTCACAAACTTTAAAAATTATCACCAAAAAATGTTTGCGCCATAAATAATATGATGTGCACCGAAAAAAGCGACTGATTAGAGAAAGCAACAAATTTAAAACTTTAACATTCTTGGTTATTTCATGATTAAGGAAGAGACAATAACAGCATATGCACTTAGAAATGCTATTCTTCATAAGGGAAAAGCAGAACTACAAGCAGTGATAAAATCTTTGTTTGCCGAGGGGTTGAAAAAAGAGAATATTAAAGAATTGCTTCCTAAAATAAATGAGGTTATAAAAAAAGTTAATTCAATGTCTTTAGAAGAGCAGAAAAAAGAATTTGAAAATTTAAAAGACAAAGTAAAAAAAAGAGAGGAGAGAGAAGGACTGCCTGAATTGCCAAATGCTGAAGAAGGGAAAGTTGTAACAAGGTTTGCGCCGTTTCCGTCCGGTCCTCTTCATATCGGAAACACGAGGCAACTAATTCTTAATGATGAGTATGCAAAAATGTACAACGGAAAATTGATTTTGGTTATCGACGACACAATCGGTTCTGAAAAAAAACCAATCGAACCATCTGCTTACAAAATGATTGAAGAAGGGGTTAAATGGTTGGGTGTTAAATATGACAAAAAAATTATACTGAAGTCTGAGAGGCTTGAAATTTATTATTCATATGCAGAAGAACTTATTAAAAAAGGTTATATGTATGTTTGTTCTTGTTCACAGGAAAGGATGAAAAATTTACGGGAAAAAGGAATAGAATGCGGTTGTAGAAATCTTCCTCCTGAAAAACATATTGAAAGATGGAAAAAAATGTTTAAGGCAAAACCAGGAGATTTCACGGTTAGATTAAAAACAAATATGCAACATCCAAATCCTGCTTTTCGTGATAGGGTTATGTTGAAAATTTCTGATAGAGAGCATCCAAAAACAAAAAATAAGTATCGGGTTTGGCCATTGTTAGAATTTTCGTGGGCAATCGATGACCACCTACTCGGAATTACACACATTATAAGAGGAATTGATTTACAAATGGAAACAGAGGTGGAGAGATTTATTTGGGATATTTTCAAATGGGAACATCCTGTGGTGAT
>CAYNLR010000065.1:0-3464 GCA_964398135.1 Candidatus Woesearchaeota archaeon | reverse complement strand
GAATTTTTGCCGAGTGAAGAATCGAAGTCATTTAAATATAGGGTTAAACTTCCTGATAGGATTGCGAAAGAACCAGGATTGCATAAAGCAGAGATAGTTGCTATAGAAATTCCAAGAGCTTCTGCTTCAGGAACTTATGTAGGAGCGACAATTGCAGTTGTTTCTCAGTTATATGTTTATGTGGCATGTCCTGGGAAATGCAGTGATGCAGATTTAAATGTTTTGGATGCAGAGCAAAATTCTACAGCAACTTTCATTGTTCCGGTAATTAATCGAGGTAAACTCGGAATTGGTGAAGCATATGCTTTAATTGATATTTATACTCCTCTGAATGAAAAAGTTGCAACAATAGAAACAGATTCTTGGCCTATTAAAGCAGGAGAGAGAACAGAACTTTCAGGAAAGTGGAAAGTGAATGTTAATCCTGGCAATTATCTTGCCAAAGTAACTGTTTTTTACGACGGAGAGAGCAAGAGCTTTGAAAAACAATTTGCCGTCGGAACACAAATGTTAAATATCGAGAGCATTTTAGTTAATGACTTCCAGTTAGGCGAGATTGCAAAATTGAGAATTCTTGTTGAGAATAGATGGAATAAAGAATTAGAATCTGTTTATGCTAATCTTATTGTTTATAATCATGAAAATCAAGTGATGGCTGATGTTAAATCCGCAACCGAAAAAATTCCTCCTTTAACAAAAAAAGAATTAATTGCTTACTGGGATACTGTTGGTGTTGAAGAAGGAGAATACGACGGAAAGTTGATGGTAAAGTATGAAGGAAAATCAACTGATAGGAATCTTTTATTAAAAATAAAACAAGACAACTTAGATATTATTGGTGTTGGGTATGCTATCCATCGTCGTCGAGAAAGCGGGATTAGTTTGACAATGATTTTGCTTGTTTTAGTGATTATTTTATTAATTGTGAATATTTTATGGTTTATATTTTTCAAAAGATTTATGAAAAGGCGTAGATGAGCCAATCATCCAACCATAGTAATAAAATCGACGAGTTCCATAAGATTTATAAATGCCAAATTCTTAAAAAAATTAATAAAAATGGTGTCAAATAAAACTATTTGGGTGATGATTATCATCGCCATCTTGTTGTTAGGGAGTTCTTTATTGATTAGTACGACTTCTTCTAACAAAGAGGTAAATTTAGACCAGAACAAAGCTGTTGAATCAACTACTCAGAAGGGAAATATTAATTTAGTAATAAATCCACCAGCAACAAAAGGAGTGAATGAAAATGGCTAATCAAGAGAAAAAACAAAATTTTTTATTTTATGCAGCACTTATACTTTTAGTTTTCTCAGTGGTTATTTTCTCTATGAATGTTATTAAAGTTTTAAAAATAACAGGAAGAGCAACAGGAACTGCTAATTTGACAATAGAAGGAAAAACACAGATAAACTTTACAATAGACAATATTGATTGGGGGTCTGGGTGTGTGGATGCTGGAAAGCCAAATGCAACATTAAATACTGCTGCAGGAGCAGGAAATGCTGTAATAAACGGAAACTGGACAGAAAATACAGATGGATTTAGAATTGAAAATATTGGAAATCAAAATGTTACTCTTGATTTGAAAACAGGAAAAAACGCCCAACAATTACTTGGTGGAACAGATCCTGATTATGAATATAATGTAACTAATTATGAAGCAAACAGTTGCACACCTCCTGCAGGATTCAATTTAGGAACATTTTATGACGTTAATACCACTAATCCTGGAACAAGAATTTGCGATGTTTTCCAGTTTAGTGATTCAAATGATGTGATAAGAATAGACGTTAAATTAGTTATTCCTTCTGACTCCAAGACAGGAGCAATTGGAGATACCTTTACTGTAACAGCAACGACAATTTAATTAGAAAGTTATAAAAACTAATTTTTTATTATTTTTTTATGGAAAAAAGAGTGATTGTATTATTGATTATTTTGGTTTTTTTGCCTTTAGTATCTGCCTTAGGTATAAGTCCGGCAAAGAAATATGTTAATTTTAAACCGAATCTTGAATTAGAATATTCTTTTAAAATTTTTGCCGACTCTAAACAGAAAATAGAATTATACGCTGCAGGCGAATTTTCCGATTTGGTTACTTTCGATAAAAAAGAATTGGTTGGTGGGGGGAGTTTTAAAGTTAGGATTAAGCTTCCTGATAAAATTGAAAAACCCGGAGAGCACAGAATACTAATCGGAGCAAGAGAGAAAGCTGAGGAAGAAGAAATGTTAGGAACTGTTGTTGCGGTTCAAGCACCGATTGTAGTGTTTGTTCCTTATCCTGGAAAATATGCAGAGGTTTCTCTTTCAGCTAATAATGCAAATGTCGGCGAGCCAATTAAATTTGAAGTGAATGTGAAAAGCTTGGGAAATGAATCAATTATAGCAACAACAAATATAGAAATTTACAACGCTAACGAAGAAAAAATTGAAACTCTTTATTTAGGAACTAAAAAAATAGATAATCAGACAAGCGCAGTATTTAAGAAAACTCTTGATACAAAAAATTATCAACCAGGAAATTATGAAGCGCTTGCAATTGTTGATTATCAAGAGGGTGTTGCAAAAGCAAATAAAAAATTTAGAATAGGTCATTTATTTGTTAATATAACCAATTACACAAAAGAAGTAATAAAGAAAGGGATACAACCATTTGAAATTGAAATTGAAAGTTTATGGAATGATAAAATAGATAATGTGTATGCTAAAGTTTTTGTTAATAAGCAGAATCATAGTGTAATCACTTTCCAGACACCTTCAGCAGAG
Organism: Candidatus Woesearchaeota archaeon; assembly: GCA_964398135.1. Taxonomy (GTDB): domain Archaea; phylum Nanobdellota; class Nanobdellia; order Pacearchaeales; family GW2011-AR1; genus CAYNLR01. The sequence continues at coordinate 692 of CAYNLR010000065.1, read as the reverse complement.
TTGAATGAATGGGAGAAAAAAACTTTATTAGGATATATTGATACAGACAAACTCAAAATTGGAAGATATGACTTAAAAATTGTTGTGCATTATGTAGAAAATTCTACAGCTATAGACGGAAAATTAGATGTTGTAAGAAAATCTCAATTAGTATTTTATCTTTTAATTATAGGAATTATAATTGCTGTTATTAGCTTAGGTATCGGAGTTTATTTATGGAGGAGACATGCAAAAACAAAAAAGAAAAAATAATTTATTGATTTTGCTTATTGTTATTTTATGTTTTGTTTTAGTTTTGAATATTTTTTATTTAACAAAAACAAGAGACATTGTTGAGGTAAGAAAAATAGATGCAAGCGTTATTGTCGCTAATAAAATAGGATTTGATTTAAATTCAACCGCTTTAACCTTCGGGGAGGTTACGAGAGGGGGGAGTGCTTTGAGAAAAATCAGCATAGAAAATAATTATGATTTTCCAATTGAGGTTTTAATTTATGGAGTTGATGGTATGGAAAGGTTTGTCGTTCCTGTCAGAGAAAATATCGCAATTTCAGAAAAAAAAGAGGTTGACATTATTGCAAAAATTCCTGATGATGCTCAATTTGGAAAATATGAAGGAAAAATTATTGTGAGAATAACAAGAAAAAATGAGTAATCTAAAAGAAATATTGCAGAAAAAGCAGGTTATAATT
>CAYNLR010000064.1:0-3487 GCA_964398135.1 Candidatus Woesearchaeota archaeon | reverse complement strand
TATATTCTTATATATCTTAGATTCTTTTCATGTATTTATAATGAGCATCACCCTATTTTTCGGTGAGAAAACGTCCCTCACAACAACTATAAATCAATATATTGACAATATGATAAAAGCTATTAAAACACTCATTATTAGGTCAGCTTGCCATGCCATAAAAGTAAAGGCAATAAAGACCAAAAACCACGCAATATACATGGGTTCCGAGAAATCTGATAAATACTGTTATAGTTAGTCCTTTTCGGGCTTTGACAAAATGATATAATCGTCAACGCATTGATTATCTAGCGATAGTAATTAGCACACAACCCACCCAAAACAAAGTGCTCATTATAATTGGCATAAATATAGAAATTACTAAAAGTGCCAAAAGGGAAAGAACTAAGAGTGATGACCTTTAGATTATGGTGGTCTTCTGCATTTCCTATCTTTAACTCCCACAAGTTTATTACCTATTAACCTTAACACCCATTGAAAAGTTATAATGTTAGAAAGACCAACCAGAGATTATAAAAACCTGCTTTAATGTTCATGTTTATTATCACCTAAAATCAACTTAATAATTTCTTATACTTATCCAAATTTGCCACAACATCATCTGGATTTAATTTTTTTAATTCATTCGTTAATTTTTTCGTCTTAATCTCTTCCTTACTAACAGGAACGCACACCCCATCCACCTCCCTCCCGTTTTTTTTAATATGCAATGAAAAAGGGCTTCTTGCCAATTTTTCAGACGGAGATTGGCTTGGGTCGAGGATAATCTCTCCTTCAATTTTTTCGTGAGCCGAGACAACCTTGGTTTTAGTCTTTTCTGAAATTTGTCTTGCCCATTTATCTGTAAAATTATCTTCTTTTAAGCCAATATACTTGTCGTAAAAACTTGCTTTTTGCTTTTTCTTAAATCTAATTATCAAATGAAAACTTTTGCCAGTCCATAAGATATAGGTTTTAAATTTAACTAATTTGTTAAAATCCTCGTCTTTTTCAACGCATTCCAATAAAAGTTCTGTAACCTCTCTTGCTTTCTCTGCATTAACTCTTTTTATATCTATATCATAATAAATTTCAGATAAAGGTAAGTTAGGCTTTTCACCATTTGGAGAGTAATGTAAATCAATAAGTTTTCTCGGAACAAAATATTCCCAGATTAATTCTTGTTTTTTATTTAGTTTATTTCTTACGTCTTTCAAATGTTTCCCCTTTCTCAATTTAATCATCGGTTCTCCGTATTTAAGCAAATCAGAAACATATAACGGGCCGTCTTTGCTTCCTCTTTTTATAAAATAAGGTATCTCGGATTTAGGAATAAATACTCTCGTAGCCAATGTTTTGTTCTTTAAAAAGTTAGACAAAGCAGGAGCTACTTTAATATAATAAGGAAGGCAGTCTAATTCTCCTGTCACATGCAAAATATCAGACATATTTATAAAACTACACCGAAATATTTAAACCTTCTCACATTTTTAGTTTCTACCAGAAATCTTTAAAAACTCATTCTACAAAAAATATTTGTGCCTCAATAGTATAGTGGTTAGTACGCGGCCCTGTCGCGGCCGAGACCCGGGTTCAATTCCCGGTTGGGGCGTTAAGGTTCTAATTCTAAGCTTTACTCGTTATTCTAAAAACTCTTTTAACTCAAATTCCGAGAATTAATCTCTAACATATTTCATTACGAGCTTTGTTATTAAAATAGCAAGAGCATAACTAAAGATAATCCCGAAAAATAAAACAAGCCAAGAATATATGCCTAATGGAACAATATGGAAGAATTTATTTAATGGTGTGTAAACTATGAGCAACTGCAATAAAATAGAGCCGATCAAGGCAGCAAGGAGCCATTTATTATCCAGCCAGCCCAATTTTTCTTGATATCTTATTGTCCCTATTCTTACAAATTCATAAAGGATAAATCCTGTAAAAAGAGCTGTTCTTGCTTGCTCCATATCTGACATAAACAACACAAAAAAGAAAGTAGCAAATAATACCATCACTTTTTCAATTCCGATAACACCTATAAGCCAAGCAATTCTTTTGTTTATAATTCCTTCTTTCTTTTTTCTCGGAGGTTCTTTCATAATATCCGGCCTTGCAGGGTCAACTCCTAAAGCAAGAGCAGGGAAGCCGTCTGTCAGTAGATTAATCCATAAAATTTGGATCGGTGAAAGGATTGGCTCTTTAAGAGTTAAAAATAATGTAGCAAGAAATAAAACTCCGACTTCTGCTAAATTGCATACAAATAAATAATTGATGAATTTTCTTATATTATCAAAAGACCTTCTTCCTTCTTTAACAGCCTCGACAATAGAGGCAAAATTATTATCCAACAATATTATGTCGCTCGCTTGTTTTGCAACCTCTGTCCCCCTCCCCATGCTTATCCCGACATCTGCTTTTTTTAAAGCCAAAGCATCATTAACACCATCTCCAGTCATCGCAACTCTATATTTTTTCTTTAAAATTTCGAGAATGCGTAACTTATGAAAAGGCGATATCCTCGCGAAAATATTCACTCCAGAATTTAGCTTTGCTTCAAGCTCTTTGTTATTTAATCTATCTAAAGAATAGCCTTCAATAATCTCTCTGCTTTCCAAACCAATCTCTTCTGCAATTGCTTTGGCAGTCAAAGGATTGTCTCCTGTTAACATAATAACCCTTATTCCTGCTTTTTTGCATTCACTTAAAGCTTTCTTTACTTCTGGTCTTGGCGGGTCGAGCATTGCTTGTAAGCCGAGCCAGATTAAATTCTTCTCTACATTTTTTTGTGAATCTTTTGTTTCTTTAAAAGCAAAACCCAAAACCCTTAATGCCTGAGAAGCAAGTTCTTTATTTTTTTCTAAAATTTTTTTCTTCATGCTTCTGCTCATCTTGATTATTTTTTGGTTTTGGTAAATTCTATCACACTTTTCTATCAAAACTTCTGGAGCGCCTTTAGAAAATACAAAATATTTCCTTTGTTTTTTACAAATAACACTCATCATCTTTCTTTTAGAAGTAAAAGAGATTTCTCCAACTTTTTCATATTCTTCTTCTTTCAAAAATCTGTCAGCGAATTTTCTTAATGCAATTTCTGTTTGGTCACCTAAATAAATCTTCTCTCCTTTTTCATTATATCCTATCTTTGAATTATTACACAATTTACTGCAAACAAGAAGAGGTTTTATTTCCTCGCTGTCAATTTTTTCATTAGAAACATTGATGATGCGGTTGTTGAAAAATATTTTAGTTACAGACATTTCATTTTTTGTTAGCGTGCCTGTTTTATCCGTGCAAATAACGTCTACAGCTCCAGATGATTCTACAACATTAAGTTTTCTTACGAGAGCATTTTTTTTCGCCATAATTTTTGCCCCGATAGCAAGAGCGAGTGTCAAGACAGCAGGAAGCCCTTCGGGAATAGCTGCAACAGCTAAGGAAATTGAGGTTAGGCTTGATTGGTATAAACTATACTTAAAGATACTGACAAAAAATAACACAACAATAA
>CAYNLR010000063.1:0-3579 GCA_964398135.1 Candidatus Woesearchaeota archaeon | reverse complement strand
TCCAATCCATGAGCCAGTTGTATTCGCTGATTCTTCTCGATGAGAAAATAGTGTAGATTTCGCTATTGTTTTAATTGAATAAAATTTTCTTCTCTTAACTGTCTTCTGGAGTGTATGAAGAATTTCTCTAACCAAAATGTTCAGGTTAACCCTAAACAAATCAGCAAGCAAGTCTCCGCTCAACCTGACTCTTTTGTTAGCATAATGGTCTTTATCTGTTAATGAATCCTCTGGATGTTCGCGTGCAATGTAAAATTGCTTAATAAACTTACATAATGTTATTGCTTTTTCAAGTCGTGAATCTTTCTTTATTCCAATATGGGGAAGGAAATAAGAATCAATTCTTTGTTTTGTCCTGTCGAGAATTTCTTTCTTTGTTCCTTGTAGATTGGATTTTTCTGCAATATACATAAGCGCTTCTTCAGAATCTTTAATATTAGTAAACTCGTACAAATTAACTATGAGATTGTCTGTTTGCTTTGAGATGAGTTTAGCAATATCTGAATCTTTAGTCAAGCCGAGAGCTTTAAGCAAAACAATTGCAGGGATTCCCTTAAATCTTGAAAAAGAAATCTCGAGTATTCCGTCTTTATTTTCTGTAAGAGAGACAGGAATTTTATAAGCTCCTCTTTGCGAAAATAATCTCAAAGAAAGTTTTTTATCTTTCGGATGCTCGATAAATATTTGATTAGAAGCGAGGTCTTCAGTCATAACAATTACTCTTTCGTTTCCATTAATAATGAAGTATCCACCAGGGTCTAACGGGTCGATGTAATTCTTAATTAATTCTTCCCTGCTCATTCCATGAGTATTGCAAACATTACTCCTCACAATAACAGGAATCCTTCCAATCTCTACTTCTGCTGTTTCAACTTGTCCCTCGTAACCAATAGTAATTTCCATTTTAATAGGTGCAGAATAAGTTAAACTTCTCAATCGTGCCTCGGCTGGTGTAATTAATTTTTCAGAACCATCGGATTCTATAATTGTTGGCCTGCCAACCTTGATTTTCCCGAGTTTAATCTCAAACTCTTCATCTGAAATTGTTTCGTTTAACTCATCGACAATTTCTTGCATTCTATTCTCGATAAAATCATTAAATGAACGGATGTTAGACTCAACAATAGAATGATTCTTCAAAAATTCCTTGACCAAAACATGTTTTTCTACCATCAGACAACTACCCTAAAATATTCTTCAATCCCTTTATCTGTTTTTCGTTCGAATTTGATAACATCTCCAACCTCACACTCTTCGATAAGGCCGGGGTCTTTTTTTGAAATTTTTGGTAATTGAGCTAACGAAATATTAAATTTTTCAAGTAATTTTTCAACTTCCTCTTTTTTTAATTTTACCGGTTTTGGACAGAGAATATGCATCGGGAGATGGAATGATTAATTTAGATAATAAAAATATCAAAAATGGGTTTAAAAACTTTTGCTTTTATTATGTTATAATAATAACTGCATAAATCACAAAAATAAATTGTAGTTATTTTTTGTAATTCCTTACAAGCTTGCCGATTCCGATAACAAGAACAGCAAGCGGTATAAGCCACTCTGAGACTTTATCAAGTGCACTCACTCCGAGCAACGGTAAAATCAAAAGCACACCAATCAAAGTCACGAGCCATGCAGTCAGTTTTGCCATTTTAAACTCCTCTTTTAATTATAATTATATAGCATAACATATTTAAATATGTTTCGAAGAAAAGCAAAGCGACTTAATAACTTCTAAACACATTCTACAAATAAAATTATTAAAATTAAATGGCCCCGACGGGATTTGAACCCGCGACACCCAGATATCTCCAAAGCAAATAAATATTAAGAGTCTGGTGCTCTAACCAGCTGAGCTACAGAGCCAATCTTTATAATTTAATAAAATTTATAAATTTATTCAAAATTTAAAATCGATTTTTATCGCCACAAAAAAGCATTTACTTCCTTGACATTTTAATCGCAAAATCTAATTTTTTAATAAGAAGACTAACTTAAATTTGTCGTTTGAGTAGCATAAATAATGCTTTTTCACTTTCCTAGCTTCTAAATAACGAATTAATTCTTTTTTTGCTCATCAAAATTTTAAAATTTTGTCATGTGTGTTGATTGTCATGCCTAATATTGCAACTCCATAAATGGCTTTTCTTATTCTCGAGATTTCTGCTAAATTTTGATCGCATCGCTTTTAAGCGTTATTGGCGTGCTTTCACCAAATCCTCAAGTGCTGAGATTAAGTAGTAAAATTTAAATTATAAGTGCCATTTTAAATATAAGATAAATATGGCAAAATTTCGCGAATTTGAAACCTCATCTGGAAAAAAAGTTTTGGGGGGCAAATCAGCCCAGAATAACGAAGAGCTGATTAAACAAGTTGAACCAGAAGAAATTGTGTTGCACACCGCAAAGCCGGGAAGCCCGTTTGTGAATATTAAAGGAAAAGCAACAAAAAAAGATATTGAGGAGGCTGCAATTTTTTGTGCTCGTTATTCTCAAGATTGGCGGGATAATAAACAAGATGTTGTTGTGCATGTTTTTAAAGGCAAGGATATTTACAAAGACAAAAAAATGAAGCTGGGAACTTTTGGTGTTAAAAAATTCAAGGCTATTAAAATTAAAAAAGAAGATATTGAGAGGTTTAAGAATGAATAGCTCTAAAAGAAAACAAATTATGGAGATGATTGCAAACGATTTAAATGACGGGAAGAAAATATGGAATGCTTATTATGGCTGGGCATTTAGCAAAACAAGAAATAGGTATGCGGCAGAGGATCTCGTTAGTGATTTGTTCGTTCGTTTAATTGAAAAAGCCCACACTTACAACTATGAAATTGATCCATCGAAAGGAATTAAGGATAAAAATTTAAAAGCGTGGGTAAACGGTATATTTAAAAATATGATTATTGAATATTACAAGGAGAAAAATAAAACAATTTCAATTTATGCAATAACGAAAAAGAAAAACAAAAATGTTTTTTTCACTGAGCTAGCAGATAAATCTGCCACCCCTCCTTATAAGAATGTAGAAAATTTAGAAAGGGTAAGTATAGTAAGAGGGGCTATAGAACAACTACCAAATGATAAGAAAAAGATTATATATTTATATTATTTCCAAAACAATACTTATAATCAAATAGCCAAGCAGTTTAATATCAAAAGATCAACTTTAGGTATGAGATTAAGAAAGGCAAAGAAAATTTTAAGAAGCAATAGAATATTAAGAGAGGTAGTAAAATGAAACCTGTCAAAAAACTTCAAATCGGAAAAAAAGGTTTAACACCAGAATTTATTGAACATGCAAGAATTATTTTTAAAAAAAATGAAGTTGTGAGAATTTCGATTTTAAAATCAGCTTGCCGTGACAAAGCACAGGCAAGAGCAATGGGAGAAAAATTGGTTAGAGAACTCGGAAAAAATTTTACATATCGTTTAATTGGTTATGTTTTGGTTGTGTTTAAGTTGAGAAAAATTAAAGTTAGCAAAACTTAGTTTTAGTAAAAAGATACAAGACTGAAAAGACTATCAAAATACTCAAGCTAAGGGGTGTTTTTCCTTATTTTATAAATTTGCCCTCGTGCGA
>CAYNLR010000062.1:0-3689 GCA_964398135.1 Candidatus Woesearchaeota archaeon | reverse complement strand
ACTAAGAGAATCTTACAAGAAGAATGGTTACTATGATCCTCTACTTTTACGTGAAATTTTGGGTGACCCAAATGCCAGAATTGCTGTGGGAGCGAGTATTCCTATAGAAGACTATTTTTTCGGAAGAAAACCTAAAATGTTGCAATATAAAATTGATGTAATTGAATAAATTTAAAATTACAAGCTATTAATTAATTCAAAATAGGAACATAGTTTGGGAATATAGAATTAATATAATCACAATAGACCAGAGTTCTTAATTTATAAAAATCCTCACACGAAATTTCAATCGAAAGATTGTCAAAAACAATTTCAATCAAACAATCTTCTAAATTTTCTGATTTATTAGCAGAGACCATAAAATAATTAAGAAAATAACTATAAAAATCTTTTTAAACAAAGACTCCAATTAGTTATGTACTATTCGTTTTAGATTGCGAATTTGGCCTGCGTAGCTCAGTGTCAGAGCATCTGCCTTGTAAGCAGAGGGTCGAGGGTTAGAATCCCTCCGCAGGCTTGTCATAAAAATCGCGTCGAATAAAATTAAATTAATTCAAGTTTATTTTCTCTCTTTTTTTTCAACAGTATAGCCGCATTCAGAACACTTCCATTTTTCAAAAACATCCTCTTTGTAAGAAAAAGGCAATAAATAACCTTTCCCACATTTCGGACATTTTGGAAATATGCAATTATCTTCTCCCATTTTTCCTTTGTTAATTTAACTAAACTCTAAAACAATAAATCACTTTTAAATTTTATTATAATTATGAATATTTATTCAAAACCGAAAGATTTAAATAGTATTGAATACATATTCATAACATAAATTTTAACTAAATTAAACTAAATTAAGGAGGGAAAAATGCCAGGAGGAGACGGAACAGGCCCAAATGGAGAAGGACCAATGACAGGAAGAGGAATGGGATTTTGTGCAGGCTTCAATGTTCCAGGATACGCAAATCCAGGTTTTGGTGGTAGATGGATAAGGAGAGGCAGAGGATTCGCTTTCAGAAGAATTTTTTTCCCACAAATAATTCAGCCACAAATAACAAAGAAACAGGAAAAAGAAATTCTTGAAAACGAACTGCAAAGACTAAAGGAAGAGATACAGGAAATAGAAAAGAGACTAAAAGAACTAAAAGACTAAAAAGTTTAAAGTTAGAAACCTCTCTCAAAATACACAAAAAACATGAATTTACAGCATGAATGCAAATAAGTAAATTTTATTTTGCTTATCCTTTTTACAACAACCAATCTTAAAATGAAAGAACAAATTTCAATCTTGGGAATAATCGCAAATGTTTTACTTGCTTTTGGTAAGATAATCACAGGAGTTTTCACAAAATCGGCATCAATTTTAGCAGATGGTATAAATTCTGGGATAGATATTCTTTCTTCCTCAATAAATTTGATAGGTATTAAAATAAGTAAAAAACCGGCAGACACAAAACATCCTTATGGACATGAAAAAGCAGAAGTAATTTCCGGATTCATAATAACTTTAATGATTTTAGTTGCAGGAATATTTATTACTTATGATGCTGTCAGAAGGTTTTTTGAGCAAAATTTTGTGAGAGTTTCGTATATTGCGTTTATTGTGATGGCATTCTCTACCTTAATCAATTTAATAATGTCAAAATTAAAAATTTATTATGGTAAAAAAGAGAATTCTGTAAGTTTATTGTCTGACGGAATCCATTCAAGAGTTGATGTTCTTGTCTCGTTAGGAGTTTTTATTGGATTGTTTTTAACAAGATACTGGGTTCATTTTGATTCAATAATAGCATTGTTAATCGGCTTATATATAATCCAAGAGTCGTTTAAATTAGGAAAAGAAACCACGGATAATTTGCTCGGCATATCATCTCCAGAAACCGAGGAAACGATAAAGGATATAATAAAAAAAGAAAAAATAGAACTAACAAGTCTAAGAACTCAGAAATTTGGGTCAAAAGTATTTGCAGAAATAACAATTAGGCTTCCTGCAAAATTAAGAGTAGAAGAAGCAGATTTATTAACGAAAAAATTACAAAACAGATTAATTTCCCAAATCCCAGAACTTAGCTATACCTCAATACAAATTGAATCTCATGATATAGGAATAGGATATTTCAAACCATCATTCGGCAGAGGCTTCGGATGGCAGAGGAGAGGAAAGTTTGAAGGAATAGTTAAAGAAGCTAAAGGCAAAGGTCCTGAAGGTTATTGCGTCTGCAAAAAATGCGGATATAGAATAAAACATGAAAGAGGAGTTCCTTGCTCAACAATTAAATGTCCTAAATGCAATACAAACCTAATAAGAGAATGAAAAGCCAACCACCAAAATATTTTATGACTTTGTTAGTATTATCTATCCTCTCTTATTTTATCCAAATTAAAATAATTCCTAAACCATATAATTATTTTGGAATCGTTTTGATTTTATTCGGAGTCATAATAAATTTATGGACTGATAGGTTGTTTAAAAAAGAAAAAATAAATGTAAAATATCACAAGATTCCGCATAAACTAATAACCAGCGGACCATTTAAAATTTCGAGAAATCCTATGTATCTCGGGATGTTGGCTATCCTATTAGGCATTGCAATTTTATTACAAAATTTAATAACTTTCCTTTTTCCAATAATTTTTATTATCATCATAGAAAAGCATATTTCAATTGAAGAAAAAAATTTAGAAAAAAAGTTTGGTAAAAAATATATCAAATATAAGCACAAAGTAAGAAGATGGATATAAAATGCCGAGGCCAAGAAAAATAGGAAGAATTTTTTTTAGCCCAGAAATAACCTTTTTTAAGCCAATTGGCATTCCTTCAGAAGACCTTAAAACAACAATTTTAACAAAAGAAGAATTAGAAGCAATAAGATTAATTGATTATGAGAATCAGGATCAGAGCAAAACAGCAAAACAAATGGGGATTTCACAACCAACTTTATCCCGTCTCCTCACATCAGCAAGAAAAAAAATAGCAAAAGCCTTAATTGATAGTCAAGCAATTAAAATACAAGGAGGTGTTTATAGAATGGTTCAACCAGGAAGAGGCCTTGGTTTAGGAAGAAGAGGGCAATGGAGGGGCGGCAGAGGAAGAATGGGCGGTTTTGCAGCAGGACCTATTGGAGAGTGTGTTTGTCCTAAATGTGGAACAAGAATTCCGCATGAACCGGGAAAGCCGTGCTCTCAAGAAAAATGTCCTAAATGCGGCACTCCTATGATACGGGAATGATAAAACACGTCTAATGCCAAACCATAGGATTTTTCTGTAATAATTGTGATATTTTTAGTTGTCCTTTCTTTAATTATAAATTTCAAGATATTAATAAGCTGAACAAACAGAAAAAATGTAAATTTTATATGGTTATTTTTCAATAGAATCCTTTATCTGAAAGTAAAGTTCCAATGCTTTACTCCAATAGTTATCCCAAACAGTTTTTCCTTCTTCAAGATATGATTGAGTTAAAGGCAATAGAGCAAAAGAAAGTTTTTTTCTTATAATATTAATTAGAATACTTTTCTTTTCTGTCTCATTCTTCACCTCGCATAAGCGTCTTTCAAGATGATGTGTTCTTTTTATTTCATCTTGCCAATCTTTATGGAGAAATCTCTTAGCAATAACACCATTTGGCGCGAGGGAATCCATAACAGCTTCTCTTATAATCTCTGCTTCATCATGCTTTACACCATGCCTCATT